>NZ_JBSQBN010000009.1:0-63198 GCF_053850585.1 Shewanella sp. A22 | reverse complement strand
GATTACAACGAAATTGTCGAGTATTGCTGTCTAGCGTGGAATAGATTCATATCGTGTAAAAGCCGAGTGAGAAAACTATGCCAAAGAGACTGGGCAAATCTGGGAAGACTTTAATCATAATTGGTATAAGTCCGCTCTAGTATCTAGGTTCTCGAACACACCGTTGCTAACGGTTGTCATCATTCACAATCAAATTACAGACGTAAAAAAGCCCCAACTAATGTTGAGGCTTTTTTACACCACTCTCTATTACTAGAGATTATAATGGTACCCGAGGCCAGACTTGAACTGGCACGCTTATTCAGCGAGGGATTTTAAATCCCTTGTGTCTACCGATTCCACCACTCGGGCAAAGTGTCGTTTCAACCGTTACAAAAAGTAACCATCAAACGTAATATTGTGGAGGCGCGACCCGGAGTCGAACCGAGATCGACGGATTTGCAATCCGCAGCATAGCCATTCTGCCATCGCGCCATACTTATACCAAATTCAAATCTATCGAATAAGATAAGAAATTGGAGCGACATATCGGGTTCGAACCGATGACCTATACCTTGGCAAGGTATCGCTCTACCAACTGAGCTAATGTCGCCTATTCAATCATTTTACTGCTTTATTATATCTGCAAGAAAGGTATCGTCTTTCAACTTATCCAACTGAGCTAATATCACATATACAATCGTTTTACTGCTTTATTATATCTGCAAGAAAGGTATCGTCTTTCAACCTATCCAACTGAGCTAATATCACATATACAATCATTTTACTGCTTTATTATATCTGCAAGAAAGGTATCGTCTTTCAACCTATCCAACTGAGCTAATATCACATATACAATCGTTTTACTGCTTTATTATATCTGCAAGAAAGGTATCGTCTTTCAACCTATCCAACTGAGCTAATGTCGCGTATTCAATAATGTTAGTTAACATATACCCCTAAGGTTTTCTGTTGACTCATCACTTGTCTACGGGGAGGCATTCTACCGAATTAACCTCGTGTGTCAATTATTGATTTACGCAATATTGACTGTTTGCGCACTAAATAAACTTATTGAAGTATTATTATGCTATTCCGCGGTTAAATCTTTCCAAGCTGCTGAAATGTAACTCATCATAGACCAGAACGTTAGCGCTGCAGCAATATAAAACAGTCCAAATGCAACATCGGTTAACCAAGGTGTCGGTTTCCAAATTAAACCAATTATGGCAACCATTTGTGCAGCCGTTTTATATTTACCAATCCACGACACGGCAACAACACCACGTTTACCAATTTCCGCCATCCATTCGCGCAATGCTGAAATAACAATCTCGCGGCCAATCATAAACAATGCAGCAAGGGTTAAATACATATTGTCATTTTGCTGAACCAAGAGCACTAATGCTGTCGACACCATCACTTTATCGGCCACGGGATCTAAAAAAGCGCCAAATCGAGTTAATTGCCCAAGTTTTCGAGCTGCATAACCGTCTAACCAGTCCGTTAGGGCTGCCAGCCAAAAAATAAAAGCCGAAACAAAAGGTGCCCATGAATACGGTAAATAGAAAACAGCTATAAATACGGGCAACAAGGCAATACGAAATAATGTCAGTGCAATAGGTAGATTAAACGGCATAAAAAAACCAATTTGTCAGAAGCAGCGCCAATCTTGCCTTAAATTTAGCCCCCTCGCAATGCATCATGAATTGTTTGTGCCATTTCTAAGCTAATTCCGGGTACTTTTGTCAATTCAGCCACACTCGCGCCCTTCACTTCTTGTATTCCACCTAAATGTTGCAACAAAGCTTTACGTCTTTTAGGGCCCACACCGGCAATTGATTCTAAGGTAGAAGTGTTACGTGTTTTTTGGCGTTTATTCCGGTGTCCGGTAATCGCAAAGCGATGTGATTCGTCGCGAATGTGTAACATTAAATGAAATGCTGGCGAATCACTGGGGATTTCGAACGTTTGTTCACTGCCACCGACAGTAAACGTTTCGAGCCCTGCTTTTCGGCCCTCGCCTTTGGTCACACAGATGAGTAATGGCGGATGTTCAATATTAATGCATTTTTCATCGACAATTGTTTGCGCCACTCTTAATTGGCCAATGCCACCATCAATAAAGACTAAATCAGGTACTTTTCCATTGTTATCAATTTTATCAAATCGACGGCTTATTGCTTGCTCCATTGCGGCATAATCATCACCACCTGTGATACCAGTAATATTGTAACGCCTGTAGTCAGCTTTATGCGGCCCTTCGCGATTAAACACCACACACGATGCCACAGTGCTTTCCCCCATAGTGTGGCTTATATCAAAGCACTCCATTCGTTTAATCGGCTCATTAAGTTCAAGTGCTTCCTCAAGTAATTGAAAGCGTTGCTCAACGGTATTTTTATGTGACAACCTAGTCGCTACTGCATTGCTGGCATTGGTCATGGCTAAGCGTAAAAAATTAGCTCTGTCGCCACGCACATGTGTTTTCAATTCAAATTTTTTCTCTAAAGCATACTCAATCGATGCTTCTAGCTCTTTTATGCCGTCAAAGTGGTGACTAAGAATAACTTCCTTTGGAATAGTACGCTGGATATCCGCATTAAGGTAGAACTGGCCTAAAAATGACGACAACACTTCTTCAATTTCAGTTTCTGCGGGTACCGAAGGATAATAACTGCGACTACCAAAAATTTTACCATCGCGAATAAACAACAAATGAAAACAAGCTATGCCAGAGGCGTAATCGACGCCTATGACGTCCATATCACCTTTATGATTAGATACTTCCTGCTGCTCTGCTACACGTCTTAATGCGGTGATTTGGTCACGATACTGTGCGGCAAGTTCGTATTCCATCGCTATTGCTGCCGTTTCCATTTTTGCCACCAATTGCGATATGACTTGTTTGTCTTTGCCGCGTAAAAATAAACTGGCTAATTTGACTTGTTCGCTATATTCCTCATCACTCACAAGCCCTACACAAGGAGCACTACAACGGTCTAATTGATATTGTAAACAAGGGCGAGAACGCGATTTGTAGTACAAATCATCGCATTGACGAATAGGAAACAGCTTTTGCATTAAATGCAAGCTTTCCCTTACGGCACCACCATTTGGATATGGGCCAAAATAATGGCCTTTTTCACGTTTAGGGCCACGATGATAAGCAAGCCGTGGATGTTTGTGGCCGCTTAACAAAATATAAGGATAAGATTTATCATCACGCAGCAGTACATTGTATTTGGGCATGTACTGTTTAATGTAATCATTTTCAAGCAATAAAGCGTCAGTTTCACTGTGGGTAACGGTTACATCAATATGGTCAATATGCGCTACCAGAGCAAGGGTTTTAACATTAGGTATATTTGCCCTAAAATACGAGCTTAACCGTTTTTTGAGATCTTTAGCTTTACCAACATAAATGACTTGTTGGCGTTTATCGTACATTCGATAAACGCCAGGTGCTGAGGTGACGTTTTTTAAAAAAGATTTGGCGTTAAAACCACTTGGCATGATTAAAGCTACTTAATGCGTTGCAAGGAATCTACAATTCCTGACTAAAATGAACCTGTATCGAGCATTTTGTAACGGATAGCTAAACGGGTCAACTCGACGTCTCCGCCGATCCCAAGCTTAGCAAATAATCGATAACGATAACTGTTAACGGTTTTAGGGCTTAAATTGAGTTTTTCAGAAATATCATTCACCTTTTCGCCATTAGTTATCATCATCATGATTTGCAATTCACGTTCAGATAAACTGCTAAACGGATTTTCGTCAGAGTGGTTAAATTGACTTAACGCCATTTGCTGGGCGATTTCTGGCGACAAATAACGCTGACCACGAGCCACTTGAGTAATCGCACGTAATACTTCTGGTGATGTAGAACCTTTGGTTAAATAACCAGAGGCACCTGCCTGCATCACTTTAGTTGGAAACGGGTCTTCAGTTTGCACGGTTAGTACGATAATTCTAGCGTCTGGCTGATAGCGTAAAATTTTACGCGTTGCTTCTAATCCCCCCATACCAGGCATGTTCATGTCCATTAGAATAACATCAGCTTCATTCTGTCGAGACCACTGTACCGCTGTTTCTCCATCGGGTGCTTCACCGATAACTTTAATGCCACGTTCATCTTCTAAAATACGACGAATACCCGTTCTCACGAGCTCATGGTCGTCAACCAAATATACAGATATCACGTAAACCCACCTATTATTATGCGTAATTCATTGTTGAATTTTAGGGCCGTTTTTATATAAAACCTTTATATGCAAAGTATTATCGTAAAATACGCTTACATTATCTATTTTACACATTACATTTAGCTGCATAAATTTAGCACCTTTACATTTACTGACACAAGCAAAGTCATGATTGAACGTGAAGGATGTATATTAAACATGCAGTTTTGCTACTTTTGTATTGCAATTTAACCTTTTTAAAATCACTCACCTTGTAATGTGACAATAATAGTACGCGCTGAAGCATCATCTCGATGCTCACAGAGATATAAGCCTTGCCATACACCAAGGTTCAAGCGGCCGTTAGTAATAGGAATAGTTTGACTCACGCCTATCAAGGTCGATTTGATATGAGCAGGCATGTCGTCATCGCCCTCATAGTTGTGTTTAAAGTAGGCGGCACCATCTGGTGCGAGAACATTAAAGTGACGCTCCATATCGCCACGAACCGTGGGATCGGCATTTTCGTTAATCGTGAGTGATGCAGAAGTATGCAGAATAAACACATGCAATAAACCAACGTTTATGGTACTCAATTCAGGTACTCGAGTAATGACCTCATCTGTAATTAAATGAAATCCACGTCGTTGGGGCCTAAGTATCAGTTCTCGTTGTAACCACATTAAATAAATTTCTCTTCAAGCAACACCCGCCAACACATAAGCGATTGTATAGCTTTTGTTAACAATATATTTTGGAAGCCTATAATAAATTATACACCAGAAAAAATTATGCTTAAAACCTCTTGCGTTGATTTTTACGCAAGCCATCCACTTTTACAGAACGGTTCACCAATAAATAGTACCATCAATACTGGCAACAAAAATATCGCGATCAAGCCATACTATAAAAGTTTGAGCGAATGTCACAAAGATGAGTAATGACGATAGAACACGCATCCGCATAAAATGAGTATCCAGAACGATGAAATGAAAATAACAAACCAACACCGATCATTATTGGCCATTAAAACTTGCATGTTCATGGACCAATATGCTAAACACTGTTACTTCTTAATCAGAAGCTAACAAAACATTGGCTATCGTTTCCATGGAAACAATATCGTCATGTGATCATAATATGCCCCATGAATTATTAGGGCCTGTAGATCTTTCAAGGTTGTTTTGGCAGCGAATTGTTGGTCATTTGTGCAAAGAAGAGACTTTGTGGTGTAGTTATTCTACATGAAAAGTCGATAATGCAGTAAAAATGACCAACAAACGCTGCCCGAAGGGGTCGGCTAAAAATGTTTTACTCTTTGTTGAGCGAATTTAGCTTAGATTGCTAGGCTGCAATCCTCTCGCCTCGATTAAAACGTTTTTATCTCGAACAAAACTTAACCAGCAAAGATCAACAGGCCCTAGTCATTAGTCAACTGCATTACAACCGTGTCGTTACTCGGTTGTCCCAGCAAAAAACAAAAAGCCTCATTATTTGAATGAGGCTTATAGTGGTGTCAAATAACTACACCGGTGCTAGATTTTTTTTTAGCGAACCATGGTGACCATCACGCTTCCAATCCACATCGAGTAATTCTAAGCCCGACAAGCTAAATGCTTGACCAAACCCTTTTACATATAGACCATGGTGCGGTGTTAATTTAAACAAATTAAAATCAGTTAAACTTGCAAGATTATCAACCATGTCACCAAAGCGCGAGGATAACACGCTAACCCCTTTACTAAACGTTACGCTGTTACGATCAACGATCTCTGCAGTTGCATCAAAGGTTAACCGTTTACGGGCAAACACACTTTTGGCTTCAGACTCATCTTCTATTAACATGACAGAAAGTCTTGAAGAAGCCTTTAAGTTAGTACCGTGTCGTGCGAGCTCGCTGACCAAAATATAGAAACCATCATCAGCCAATGCAAAAGGTGCGTAACTTGCGTTAGGGATGCCGTTTGCATCTTGAGTTGCCAATTGCAAAGTGGTTCGTTGTGCTTTAAACGCTTCTATTTCAGGTAATAATTTTTCACGCAAACGCTGATCTGTTTCTGTCGACATCAATAGTCTCCTTTAACGTAATATGTTGATTAGGTATGCTTGCCTACAACATCAGTTATTAGGCTGCACTACTCACTCTAGCTTTTAGCGCTTTAAAACGAACCACTTGGTCGTCCAATAGTACTCTTTGCCTGTCACGGCCAAGGTACACTTTAAATATCATTTCACCTTGGTCGCCAAAGAAGTTAATCGAATGGCTTTCATTACCTCTAAATGGCTTACTAATCAATGCAATTGCACTAACGTTGTCTAACTTTAAATGTCCATGCAACCCATCGCCCTTGGTAATTAAGTTGTAATAACCATGTGCATATTTACCCTTAGGGAATGGGCCTTTAAATTCAAAAACACTACCAGACACTGCAATAATGGTTGTCATCGGCCCCCATTCCGGTAGCGATGCTAATAAAGAGTCCTTTTCAAGCAAAGGTAATAACGTGACTTGCTCTTGAGGTAACAGAGAAACAACTTGCCACTCACTAACCTTAAGCATTGTCGCTATCTGGCTTGGCATCGCGTCAGGATTTTCAATTAAATAACGTTGAATATTGTCTATTGACTCAGTCATAAATAACTCCAATTTTTCAATAGATTATTGCAATATAAAAGTGCGGCGACTTAACATCGCTCGCAGCTTTATTGATCAATTTACGATAAAGGGAATCGTTGAAAACTGGCGCCCATTAAAACGAATAACGTGCAGACAACTTGAAATTACGGCCTTGTGAATACAAAGTTTGCCACGCCTGACGATATTCTTCATCACCGATATTTTCAATCGCAAAGTCGACTCGAACACCTTCAAACGTACCCATTGCTGGTTCCCATGCGGCATAAACATCCCATAACTTATATGAATCATATTGATTAAGATTATCGGTAGGTAATTGGTCTTGATTGGCCACATAAGTAAAGCGAGTGCCTAACTTCATATCGCCATCCATAATGACTTGCGATAAATCGACCCCAAACTTTTTAGCAGGAATACCGGAAAGGTATTCATCTGTAGTGTCGTCCTTTCCTTCTGTCTGTCCATAATTGAATATAAGACGCGTTTGTTGATAACGATAACGCGTCGTCAATTCAAAGCCCGTTAATTTAGCTTCATCAACATTATTCCAGGATGTGGTTTGATCTAAACCAGGAATACCATAAAGAGGGTTAGATACTGATTGCTCGATGAAATCATCCACATCGTTTCTAAATACACTCAAGCTCAATGCTAATTCATCATCACCGGCTAAATCAGTAAAGCGTAGATCGGCCTTAACCTCTTTGTTTTGTGCTTTTTCAGCTTTCAAATCAGGATTAATCTCGAAGGTATTGCATAACCCATTGGGCAAGAAACCAGGAATAGACGGAATACAGTAATGTGAACCAGTCGAATACATTTCTTCAATACTCGGTGCACGGAACGCCTCATCGTAGCGGGCACTTAACGTCAACCAAGGCATAGTTTTCCATACCAAACCAATTGAAGGTGTAAATGCGTTATCGTCAGCAGACAGATCTAAACTGTTACTGTCATTTTGATAAGTGTCATAACGCACTGCGGCATCTAATGCGAGTGTATCGGTTAGTGCAACATCGGCTTTTGTAAATGCCCCCCAAACGGTGGTTTCACCATCAATATCATCAGGTCTTTCTCCCACCTGACCACTATCATCACGCACAGTACTAATGCTGTCTTTATAACCATCTATGCCGTACGTCAACATGGTATTTGCAAACGTTGAACTGTTATTTAAGCTAAAGCCTAAAGTTTTAAATTCTGTACTGTCTATTTGGTTTTTCGTTATTCGATCTTCATCATAGTCAGTATCGTTCCAATATAATGTGGCATTAAGATTAAGTAATGCGCTATCAGCAGGATTAAGGTGATAATCAAGTGTCACATTTTTGTCTTTCGTATTACGTTGTACTAATGGAACTGAGCTGCCAACATTGGTCGATGGATTACTTGGCACCAGCTCGTCGGTGTCAGAAAAACGAGCTGAAAATTGTAAGCGTTGGTCATCATCAGGCTCCCACCCCAACTTAGCTAAGCCACTACTCGCCTCTGAAGCACTATTTTCTAGTGCTTGGTCATTACCAATATTGATATTATTACTGTCATGGTAACTTCCACTTAATAACCAATCTATTTGATTAGCTAAACCGTAAACGGTAGCACTGGTTTTAAATTTATCGCCATTGGTTTCGAACCCTTGTTTAACGTAGCCACCAAATGTATCGTCATGTTCAAGAAAGTCTTGGGCAGATTTAGTATTTTGCGCAACGACTCCTCCAATAGCCCCACTGCCCCACAAACTACTTGCTGGACCGCGTACCACTTCAATCGAACTTAATAATTCAGGGTCCATAAAGAACGTACCACGATGACCTGAATTAGTGTTTTGCCTTGCTCCATCAATTGTTTGTAAAACTCTTTGACCACTTAAGCCACGAATTTCAACGCCTTGAGAAGAAGCTCTCGGTCCATTAGTGACGGTTACGTTTGCTTCATTTTTTAATGCATCAGCCACCGATGCAGGTTGAGACTCTTGCATCTTCTCTTCTGTGACAACAATGACACTACGACTGGTATCAGAAGACTTTTCGTTGATGCGGGTGGCTGTCACCAATACTTCATCAAACTCAGTAACCGCTTTTATTGGCTGCGCATACGCAACGGTGCTAAAAACCATTGCCATTGCTACTACTAGTGGCTTTTTGGTCATTGTAAAACCCTCGAACTAAAGAACATGAGAAAACTCAATACCGCGCAATTTTAAAACGATGCATTAAGTGAGATTTAAGGCCATTGACTGACGATTTCTCGAACTTTACCTGAGAATAAAAATTAGATCAAATAGAAATCATTATCATTTGCATTAAGGCTAATATTGCAGTAGATTAATAACAAATAGTCGACAAGTAACTGTTAATAAAAGATTTGTAAAGAGTGTAAATATTCCAGCAATCATTATAGCAATATAAGGCTACATCGTTGATTGTGTGAAATTTAGTCAATATAGCAATTTATAAGAATCCAGATAATGACCCCTAAACGATATTTTGCTTTTGGTTGTTTAACCATTTTTGTTCAAGTTGGCGTACTTGCTGCGCAAAATAACCAGCAAACAATTCCGTTAATCTCGGGCATAGTCACGGGATCGCACCAAGCTGTAAAGGTATCAATAATGATGCCGAACAAACGTCCGTCTATATCGACAACATCATTTAAACAACGGCCGTTAGATTCAGTAAATCCAATTCAAGTGCAACAATCAGAGAACACAACAAAGAGTACAACAGCTAAAATAATGCCATTAAACACGACAACTAATGCCACTAAATCAGCGGCTATAAGCACAGTCGAAATGAACAAACCTCATGACCGAAAAATGTATCAACCTATCACAAAAATGGCGCATAAAACTCAACACGTCCAGCAAAATACCGATGCTGAAAGTATTGTAAAAACTCATTCAGATGTTTTGGCGTTAAGTTCAAGTGAACTCAACTCTGTAACCGCGCCCCCCCCCCCTTTAGTGGCCTCGCAAGGTGCGATTCAACACACTATAGCGCTTCCAAAACCCACGTTTTCAGTACCACCAAGCCAACCTTACTATCCCAAAAAAGCCCGCCGACGAGGATTAGAAGGTACTGCTACAGTTGAGGTTATGTTCAACCAACTGGGTGAACAACTTTCACTCACTCTAGTAAACAGCTCAGGATTTAGTTTACTAGACGCTGCAGCATTGGATGCTGTCGAAAAATGGCAGTTTGCCGCCCCAGCCTCCTCAGAAGCTTATGCCTACACCGTCAGAATACCCGTTAAGTTTGCGCTAAATTAATAGGGCAACATTGGTCTCTAACTAACTTTTATTACTAATTTTTACCATTAAATAAGCAAAGGAACACCATGTCGCAACCGTTATATATTCAGCTTTCGCAACAACTTGGCAACCTTGCTTGGCCATTATTTATTTGTGCATTTCTATGCCTATTGATCGTACTGGAGCGCTTAGCATTAGTCATCAGTGAGCAGTTAACACGTGATACATGGTTAACCGATTTACGTCAACAGAGCCTAAGTGCGACTCCTGTAAAAAGGCAACAGCTGATAATCTCACTCAATCAAGGCCGTAGTATGCTTGCACGAGGAGCAGCTTTACTGCTCATACATGCAGAACAACATAAAACAATGCGTGAAGAAGTAGTGAACCTTTGGTTGTTAAAACAAAAAGAAAAACTGCAATCAGGTTTGCGTGTATTGCAAATAATCGGAATTATCACCCCGTTATTAGGATTACTCGGCACAGTTCTTGGTTTAATTGAAATGTTTCACCAACTGGGTTTATCAAATGGTCCAGTAACCCCATCCCAGTTAGCTACGGGGTTAGGGCTAGCCATGAACACCACCGCTGCTGGATTAATTATTGCCGTTCCAGCCATAACAATGGCCCACCTGTTAACGTTATGGGCAGATCGACGTTGCAATAAAATGGCTCATGCATTAAACCAACTCAATTTATGGTTAGATGGCTTAGATCAAGCATTAAACATTGGTGTCGATGCTCCGGCACAGTTGCCCCAAACACCCACTTCACCAACAAAAATAAACAATGACAGTTCCTCTTGTGATGTAGAGGTGAATTGATGATCCACACAACAAGTACCTCTAACTATTCTTCAAACATGTCCAATGTTCAGCTTGGCTTAGATTTAACACCCCTTATCGACATTATTTTTATTGTGTTGGTGTTTTTATTACTCACGGCCAACACACAACTTCTCACTCTACCTGTTGATGTGCCGACACAAGCTGGCTCAACATTAAGCGGATTATCTCAACAGCAGCACATCACCATTAATATCTTAACAACAACACCTTATTGGGCTCTTGACGGACAAAAATTTACACAGTTTGAAGCTTTCGAAACGGCATTCATTAATACCATGAGTAGCAAGCCCAAAAGCACAGTGGTGATAGCAGCAGACAAAGATGCGCCTGTACAACCTTTGATGACAGTACTCGCTTTACTTCAGCGCCAACAAATCAGCCAAACTCAAATTGTCATGGAACCTTAGATGGATACGACTAACGTTTTTCCTTCACTCAAAAATTAATTATAAATCACGTAGATTCGGAGTTACCTCATGCCCAAGCTAGAACATAAACCATCATTAACCCGCTTTTTCAGTACAACTTTGGTTGTCAGTATGCTGTTTTCAACCTTGTTCATCAGTCATTTAGCCTCTGCCGAGAATCGTGTAGTGAGTGCTGGAGCTGGAATAACAGAGCTTGTACTTGCTTTAGATGCAGGAGACGAATTAGTGGGAGTAGACTCTACCAGCCAACTGCCCAGTAACATGACATCAGTGGCCATATTGGGTTACCACAGAATGCTTTCTGCTGAAGGCATACTCGCGCTATCTCCTACTTTAGTGTTGGGCTCTGATGCTATGGGCCCCCAAACGACCTTAACGATATTATCGGGTGCAAATGTTGCCGTTACAGTACTGCCAAGCGCAGAAACTAAAACACAGCTATTAACTAATATTGACCAAATGGGACAGCTGCTTGATCGCAAAAGCCAAGCAGTAAAACTTGCTGCGCAAATTGAACAAGCATTTACACGCCTTGAAGCCAAACAACAACAAATAACCGCAATGGGTAAAGTGCCAAAAGTGTTATTTTTATTGCTACAGCAAGATAGGCCTGCTCGTGTGGGAGGCGACAACACCGCAGCAGATATCATTATTAAGCTTGCAGGCGGCCAAAATATTGCGGGGTTTGATGGTTATAAAAGTGTGTCTCAAGAAGGCATTTTAGCCATGCAACCAGATATGATTTTAATTTCAAATCGCAGTGATGAAGACACACCAACCGCGGCAACGACCTTACTGACAAAAATGCCCTTACTTATTCACACACCTGCAGGTGAATACAATCAAATCAAAAGTTTACCGCCACAGGCTTTACTTGGGGGGTTAGGGCTTAGTGCCATTGAAGCTGCAGATCTGCTTGCCAATGAATTTATTGGCCTAAAAAACCACTAGTTTACTGTCTATTTTACACGGTTTCATTAGCCATTATCGTCAGGAAATATTATGAAAAATCAGCGTTGGCTTTGGCCCTGCATAATCACAGCGCTAGTGATTATAAGCCTGTTGTCTGTCAGCATAGGACCATTACATATTAGCCCGTCCACCAGCTTCAATGCCATGATTAACTGGGCTACGCAGCAGCCTCTGTCTGTTGTTGCGCCACATGAACAACTGGTTATTAATAATGTCAGATTACCCAGAACACTTCTGGCACTAGCCGTCGGGGCGACACTTGCTCAGTGCGGCGCCGTGATGCAGGGACTATTTCGTAATCCACTAGCGGATCCGGGGATCATTGGTGTGTCATCAGGTGCAGCATTGGGCGCGGCACTATGCATAGTATTATTTCCACAAGGCGGTGAATACTTGGTGGCTTTCAGTGCCTTTGGTGCTGGTTTATTTACCACTTTATTGGTGTACAAACTGGCATCAAGTGTCAGTGGTACTTCTGTCGTATTACTATTATTGTCAGGTGTAGCCGTTGCAGCATTGGCAGGGGCAGGAATTGGTTTACTCACGTATATGGCCAGCGACATGGCATTAAGGGATTTAACATTATGGCAAATGGGCTCTATTGCAGGAGCGCAGTGGCATTATGTCATTCTTAGTCTAGTCGCTCTGGGACTTCTCAGTTGGCAATTTACACAAAATGCCAATGCACTAAACGCTTTATTATTGGGTGAAGCCGAAGCACGACACCTGGGGGTCAATGTCGATAAACTCAAACGAAAGCTGATAGTACTATGTGCTATTGGGGTTGGTATTGCGGTGGCAGCGACCGGCATTATCGGTTTTATAGGTTTAGTTGTGCCACATTTAGTTCGCATGCTAATTGGCCCAGATCATAAGCTATTGCTGCCTCTAAGTGCCATGTTAGGTGCTGCCATTCTGGTGCTTGCTGATATTGGAGCACGTTCCATTGTTGCACCATCAGAGTTGCCAGTCGGCTTAGTTACTGCGTTATTAGGTGCGCCATTTTTTATTGTTTTATTACTCAATCAGCGCAATAAGTTGGTATAACATGCTCAGCTATTTTAACAGAAAACCGACCCAAACCACTCAACAACAAACGGTTGCTACACCAACAAACACTGTAGTCATCGAGCTCAATAACGTATCGGTACACATAGGTAAAAAGTCAGTGTTGAATAACATTAACCTGCAAATAAAACCCGGCCAAGTGACTGCATTACTTGGCCCAAATGGCGCAGGAAAATCAAGTCTTCTCAAATGCCTATCGCAAGAGATTACGCTTACTGGCGGAAAAATAAAAGTCTGGGGCAAAGCGTTACCACTATGGGAGCGACCACATTTAGCTAAGTCACTCGCCGTACTACCTCAGCATGCCTCGCTTACCTTCCCTTTTAAAGTACATGAAGTCATTAAAATGGGGCTTTATCCACTAACGATTAGCCAGCAAGAAGGTAACAATTTAGTTGATTACCAATTAAAACAGGTCTCGTTATCAGCACTTAAATATCGCAGTTACCCTACCTTATCTGGTGGTGAAAAACAGCGAGTGCAATTAGCTCGAGTATTAGCCCAATTGGCCCAAGCAGAACATTCACCTATATTACTTTTAGATGAACCAACCTCAGCATTGGATTTAGCCCAGCAGCATAGAGTGTTATCACTGGCAAAAGAATTAGCTCACCAACATAACTACACTGTTATTGTGGTTCTACACGATTTAAACCAAGCCTCTCGTTACGCCGACAGGTTAGTCATTCTAGACAATGGTTGCGTTGTCAGTGATGGAGCACCAATTGAGGCGCTAACTGCAGAGATGATTAACACAGTATGGCATTACAACCCGGTGGTGGTGATGGAACCAGGTAATCCGACGCCATTACTGTTTTAATCACTAAGCATTCGAGACTTATCGCAGATAAACAAAAAAGCCCTCACATCTTTATTGATATAAGGGCTTCACAAAATCTGATTAATGCATTAGCAAAATAATTGCTACAAACACGCCCCCCAAGTAATACCATCCTTACTGCATTGTTTTATATTAGTATAATTACTTTGCTCTGTTAACCGAGTCCAGCTAATCACCCCAGTATTTGCATCATAGTTTTTATCGGTGGTCACTCGATGTTCTTGAGAGTCGTCAGTTTTACGTTTGTACCAGCTAAAGTCAGTATCTTGTAAGCCAGTATCATCTGTAAATGTATAACCATAATCAGTTAATAAAGTGACTAACTCTGTGGTTGAATATTCTGCAGAACGGTCTTGTAAATTAACCCAATCATTAAGCGTGGGAAACGCCCCATTCGTTTTAAATTGTGAAAACTGCATAAGATAATGAATATTGTTTTCGCTATAATTAACGTAATAAACACGCTCATAAGCTTGAGTAAAAATGTCGGCCGCGAATTGACACTCACCAGTATCTGTTGAGTAGGTATTGCTTAGTGTAAATTGTACCGGTAAGAGTTCGACGTCATGAGTAACCATAACACTTTCGTTATTAAAACAAGTCTCTAACTGACCATCTGCGGTATTTCGCTCATCATAACTAGCGATGTACCTGCCATTATCCCCCCATGAAAATGCGTTGTTATGACGGCGATAATAGACATATAGAACGGCATCAGTTACGTCGCCATTATCATCGCTGACCATTCTTGCTGATTCTGAGAAAAATTGACTATCGTCAGGGTAGAAAACAACGATATCTCGGTACCAGACATTTTCAGTAAGCTCTTCTGCAGCAGGCGCTTTATCGAGATAATGAATGACTCGAATATAACTAGCGTCTTTGTATGAATCATTTTTTAACAGTTCAGCTTTCTTCTTCAAACTTAAGCTCAACCCAGTAACGTAACGGCGCGCCGTTTGTTGCAGTGCTTGATTGCCATTTTCAATAAAATCACTGAATAAATCATCAATCGATATATTAGATTTTTGAGTAAAATCATCAATAGCTTCATTGATAAGCGAAGCATAGTTTAGCTGGCTTTGAGGATTTTCAATGAGCTGCTTACAACTAGCTTGAAGGACCTCGGCATTTTTATCTGTACTGTTAACGGTAGGAGATGAAGATAACATGTCCCAAACAGCAGACGTTAGAGGCGTAATATACGCTGCTTTTTCAGGATTAAACTGACCATAAAGCGGTGGGTAAACAAGCTGATAAGCGGAGGTAACAACGCCTTCGGTTTCATCAATTGCACCGACAGGAACATCTACTCTTACCGGTACTAAAGTTGCACAAACTTGTTGTTCGGCATTATATTTCAACGAATATTCACCGCCTGAATCGGTGACGTCATTTGGCTCATCTTCATCAAACACACCGTTATTGTTAATATCTAACCACACAGTTGCACCCGTTAAATAGCCATCAATCACTCTCCCCTGATGCCCTTGTTGTAAAGGGATAGGTAATACCGTCAACAGTGTTTCAGCACTGTTTGTTGCTCCTTCATTATCGGTAACAGTCAGTTGGATATGAAATTCGGTTTCTTGTTGTACATCAGGAGCAATAAAACCAGTTACAGATTGTGTGGCATCAAAAAAAACAACTGTGGGTGCACCATTGTCAATTTGTAGCCATTGATAAGTTTGAATTTGACCATCGGAATCAGCACTACTGGCGCCATTCAATTGAACTTCTGTCATAGAAATAACTGATGAAATAAACGCAATATTGGCTATTGGAATTATATTTTCCAAAGGTGGAGGCTGGCTCAATGATATGGGGTCTGAATCACCGTCACTGCCACCACCACATGCTGTTAAACCCAATAATATCGTTAATGTAACTATCCTTTGTAAATTCACTGTATATCCTTATCTTTTATAGATTTAAAATCGGTATTTATCGGCAAGCTAATTGTTACTAAATTGATGGTTTTAGGTAAATTTCTTGAGGGATACTATCATTTAGCAATATATAAATCTAACTAAGATTATACTTTTAAAGGAAAAAATATTGCGTTAATGACTATTACCATTGTTAGCAAAAAAACGCATTAACGATTCCGTGTTGTCAATATACTGTCATAATGCACGTTATTTTATTAAACTAAGCTTATCTCTGGATATTTGTTGTTCATGGCATGTATTGTCAGTTTTATTATGCAGTGATATCGATATAAGAATTGAAATTTAAAACAATAACGCGAATAAAGGCGCGGTGATCACCATGGCTATACCCGTAAAAATCATGGTTAAACTTGCAACAACCCCTTCCTCTCGACCAATTTGATTTGCTTTAGCCGCTCCCGCACCATGGGCTGATGCGCCTAATGATATCCCTCGAGCCAGGCTGCTTTTTATCTTGGCTGCTTTAAAAAGAGGATCACAAATGAGCATTCCCATAATACCTGTCACTAAAACTAACATTGCGGTTAGTTCAGGGACGCCACCAAATGCGCTTGTTGCTTCAATAGCAAATGGAGTTGAGACCGACCTGACTATCAAGCTGTGTGAAAGCTCTGACGGCATATTGGTAAATTGAAGAATCAACCAGGATGAGCCAACGCCTAAGCATAAACCTGTCAATACTCCAAAGCTTATCGTTAATGGGTAGCGCTTAATGAGTACGCGCTCTCTATATATGGGAACAGCAAATGCAATGGTGGCAGGAGCCAGTAAAGCGGGTAACCAATGAGTAAATAGAAAGTAGTCAGCCAAAGGTATGTTAAATATCACCACAGTCAATAAAATAATAGTAGGCGCTAAAATAATGGGGGCAAACCAAACACGTTGCTGGCGTAAATACAAACGCTTACTGAAATAATAACCGGCTAATGTGAGCAATAAACACAACACACCTAATAATGAATCATTCATTTTTGTAACCTAAAATTTAACCTAAAGCAGCATTTACTTAAATGCTAAGCGTTGCGAAGTAATGTTATGTAAACGTTGTTTTCGTTCGAACTTAAATAATCTGTCTACGATGAACGCTGTACCCACTAACACACTCGCACTCGCCAGTAACATGCACACAATCAACTCTGCTCCATAACTTTCGAGTATTAACTTATATTTGGTAATGGCAACGACTGGGGGAATGAAAAATAATAACAAATCACCAATTAACCAAGCTGAACCTTGATTAACAATTTTTTCGGGAACCCACTTACAAGACAATAAGACTAATAACATCGCCAAGCCAATAACACTGCCAGGAATAATAGAATGGACAGAGTGAGCAGCCAATTGACATAACCAAGCAAATAAACATAAACCACTTACTTGAATGATTAAGGTTGTTTTACACTTTAAATAGGCATTATGGGTATTCAGTAGAGATAACATTTGGTTTCACGATATGATTTTGAGTTGATATGAGGAGTTTACGCTTGCTTAATTGATAAAAAAAATGAATATTAATGATTGACTACATCACCTTTGGTTATGCTAATGAATCTTAAAACACTACACTATTTCACTGAGGTTGTTAACGCTGGCGGTTTCGCTAAAGCATGTGATACAGCATTTGTAACTCAACCAGCCCTCTCTAAGGCGATACGTCTACTGGAAGAAGAACTTGGCATGGTATTGTTAGAACGCGGCAAACGTGGTTCACAAATACGATTAACTGAAGCCGGTCAAGTTGTGTATCAACATGCATTAACGTTACTGGAAGGTCGCCAACTGATGCTGGCTGAGCTGGATAGTTTGCGTAACTTAAGTGGTGGTACACTGAGATTAGGATTAGCGCCGCTTGGAAGTGCAGAGTTATTTGCCCCAGTGATAGCGAAGTTTAGGCAACAATATCCTAATGTTGAATTGAAGTTACTAGTACGCGGTGGGATTGAACAAACGGTAGCATTACACAAAGATGAAATAGAGCTTGCGACTGGTATTATTGATTTCGACGATGAATTTGATGGCATCCGTGTTCGTAACGAGTCTATGGTGGTGGTACTACCTGCAGCTCATGAGTTAGCGAGTAAAAAAACGTTACAGTTAAGTGAACTGAATCAATTAGCTCAAGTGATGTTTGAACCAGAATACGCCCTATACGAACTAGTATTAGCGGCTTGTACAAAAGCAGGGTTTAGGCCTATTAATATTACAAGAGTCAGTCATGCAGACTTTGGGATCGCGCTTGTCGCCGCCGGTATCGGGGTAATGATACTTCCCCAAATTATTGCAGAGCGATACAGGGTAGATGCGGTGGTCAATATTCCCTTAGCGAGTGAGGATTTACGTTGGGAGCTTTCATTATTTTGGCGTAAACAAAAACACTTATCTTTTGCCGCTCAAGCCATGCTCAAGCTAGTAAAACAACATTTGAGTCAACTAGAGAGTCAACCCAAAATCTAATCAACTGAACAACGTATACGTTTTGCAAAGAATTTCTACCCCAAGTCTGATGCTCTGTCTTTCACCCAATAAAAAGCCTTTATTTTTGAGAGGTCTTGTTCGTTGGCTCTTGCGGAGGGATAGCTTGCTGCTAATAAAGAGGAACTCTTGGGGTCAAAGTCCTATCTTTCGCCCAAATAAAAAGGCCTTATCTTTCGATAAGGCCTTTTTATTTGAATGTGGCGGAGGGATAGGGATTTGAACCCAAAGCTCTCGTATTAAATATTAAATTAGTCGTTTAAATTCATTTGGTTGCAGAGTTTTACATCATCAAATTCTGCAATTGCTAACTAAGATTGACTTTATTCCTGAAGTTGAAAAAAGTCAATAATTATGAACTGATTTCATTTGGGGCGCTGCTTGGCTGTTAAGCCCGCTTCTTTATAAAGATCAGGACAGCACAACTGCTTCTAGCGGTAAATGAGCGCATCAAAGCAATGACAAGTGTGAAGAAATAGAATAGAAAACTAAGGCCAAAAAGCTTTGGGTGAGCAGAGTATTATCTTGACTCACCGGGAGCGTCCATATATGGCCATGTTATTTTTCAATCTCATTCATTGTTAGTTCTTGCATAATATTATCATTAATTTAAACTCTTTTACGTATGTTTGCCTAAGCGCTTACTGTATCACTTCGACACAGCCAAACCTTAAGCGACTGTCCAAGGGCGTGGTTTCCCGCGAAAGTTGCCGCGCCCTTGCTTTAAGCTGATGAAATATTGGCTTTATTTTGTTGAATCCAGATATTTCACCTTCCTAAATTCTTTAACTATTTTCTCTATTTTTAAAAATTACCAAGCTTATGGTTACTTCTAGTACCCGTTAACTGCTGGATTTGCTCTGGGGTATACACTTTACCTTGATGCATAACGACTACCCTGTCAGCCTGTTTTATGGTTTCAGGTCTGTGGACAATAGTAATCCGCACCATCTCGAGGTATTTTATTTGCTCACTAACTTTTCTTCATTTTCAATGTCTAAATGACTGTTTGCTGTTAGATAGGTTACTCATACATTTTGGCGGTTGTCGTCAATCGGGCTAAAATGCTGCTTGAATGATTCGATATACATAATCTGACTCCTGAAAAAGGAGTATAAGATCACAAGCGCGTGATCAGATCAATATTTTTCTAAAATCGCTCAAATAACATTCACGATCTGACCTTGGCGATACTGCTGCCAATAATCTCACCATTTGATACGGTTGAGCTTAATTAATCTGTATATTTATTAGTTGCATTAGACTTTTTTGACTATATCTTGATTCTATGTAGAGATTAAAACTATAAATATAGATATTAGAATTATTAACACTGAATTATAAAATCGTTTTCTTTTACTTGAGTATTCCAGCATGATCATCTCTGCAACAGATTCATCATTTTCATATGTTTTCGAAAATCGATTTATTACAAATTTATTAGTATTTGGTATTTTCGTGAAGAACTCACTTTTATTAAGAATAGGTTTTAAATCTCCAACTTCAATTCCTGTTTCTTTAGATAACTTCATTAGGCTGATACCACTTTTATTTGCAGCTATTGTTTTTACAATTTCATTTAATATCATTAAACTCCACCCCTACGTTAAATCTCGGTAACAAATGTTACCGAGATACATTTACTTTAAGAAGCTTTCATAAACTTCATCACATCAGCGCCAATTAATTTACCAGCTTGATATGCAGCGTAGGCAGCGGCAGCCAGAACAAAAAAACCACCATTCACTTCATTTATTTCATTTATTGTTAATTCTTTCATTCTTCATCCTAATTATTAAAAAACTTTCTTAATAACCTTATATTTATAAATATAAGAATAATTTAACAGAGGTCTATGGGCACATTGTAAACAACTATATTACAAATTAACCGTAACGATAAAAAATCTTCTTACATCATTAAAGGTCACTTAATTAATATTACATTTCTTGTTGCATGCCGATCATGACACCAATCAGAAAACAATCGACGACAAATGCACCTGCAGCAATAGCAAAAATAATACCACCATCAACCTGTTCAATCTCTTCAAAAGTTAGCTCTTGCATTATATTTCCTTAATTTAAACTGTTTAACGTTATGTTTGCCTAAGCGCTTGCTGTATCACTTCGACACAGCCAAACCTTAAACGACTGTCCAAGGGCACGATTTCCCGCTAAAGTTGCCGCGCCCTTGCTTTAAGCTGATGAAATATTGGATTTACTTTGTTGAATCCAGATATTTTACCTGCTTAAATTCTTTAACTCTTGTCTCTATTTTTAAATATTGCCAAGCTTATGGTTACTCATGAGTACCCGTTAACTGTTGTATTTGCTCTGGGGTATACACTTTCCCTTGATGCATAACGACTACCCTGTCTGCCTGTTTTATAGTTTCAGGCCTGTGGGCTATAATGATTCGAGTCATCTCTAGATGTTTTATCTGCTCACTGATTTTTGCTTCATTTTCAATATCTAAATGACTCGTCGCTTCATCCATAAACAGAAGGCTGGGTTGTTGATAGAGAGCTCTTGCAAGCAATAATCGTTGTACTTGCCCACCTGAAAACTGACTGCCCATATCGCCAACCAAAGTGTTGTAGCCCATGGTCATCTTACTAATGTCTTTATCTATGGCAGCATGTTGAGCACACTGCTGCATCCGAAGGTAATTAGGCTCAGGGTCAAAAAATGTCAGGTTATCGGCAATAGAGCCAGATAGCAGAGTATCGTCTTGCATTACCGCGGCTAGTTGCTGGCGATACTGGATTAAGCCTATTTGGCTTATATCCTGACCATCGAGCAATATTCGCCCCTGTGTTGGCGTCAATAATCCCAACATTAATTTTACTATAGTAGTTTTACCGCAACCAGATTCGCCGACTATGGCCACAGACTCATGGGCATTGATGGTAAATGACACTTTATCAATAACATTTTGCTCATTATCACTGTAGCGAAAACTCACATTTTCAAGCTGCAGCTGACCACTAACCAAATTTAAAGGGCTAATACTGTCTCGATTCGCCTCTTGCTCACTTAGAGCTATATCAGAAATACGGTCTAAATGCAGCCTTAGCATTCGAAACAATATCAGTTGCTCTATTAAGCTGGCAAAACGCTCAGTTAGCTGATTTTTATAGGCAATAAAAGCGAGCACCATGCCGATAGTTAACCCGCCGCTCATCACTATGGACGCAGCCAGGTATACCACTATGATATTTTCTAGCCCAAACAATAATTTGTTCATCGCATCAAAACTTATCTTCAACTTGCCTAAACGAATATCGGTATTAATGACTTCACTGTAACGGTTTTGCCATAGGTTTTGTCTTTGTGGTTCACAAGTAAATAATTTGATTGTCTGTATTGCACGAATGTTCTCTAAGAAATTCGTCTGCTCCTTCGCCGACGCCTGAATGGATTCTTCAGTGGCCCGATGCAGCGGCCGGTACAAAGCTAATCTTAGCAAGGCATAGATAAAAATTGCAGCTACTACAACCAAGGTTAATTTTACGCTGTAAATGAGCATCATGATCAATACCGCTATCGACATCACACCATCAACCACGGTTTCAACCAAACCAGTTGTAAGCCTTTCGCGTACCTGTGCTAATGAACCAAAGCGTGAGACTAAATCACCGATGTGGCGCTTCTCAAAATAGCTCATTGGCAGACGGAGCAAATGCCTAAGTAGATTAACCCCCATTTGCATATTTAATAAGCTGGAAACTCTTAGTACTAACCAACTACGAATGCCAGTAGTCAGAACATTGATAATAGCGAGTAGTCCGAAACCCAATGCCAGCACAGTTAATAAAGGCTTATCTTGACTTATTAGTACCTCATCAACCACCCATTGCATATAGTAGGGCGTTACTAAGGCGAATACCTGCAGTAAAATAGACAATACAAAGAGTGTAGTTAAGGTCTTTGTGAGGCCTGTCATCTTACTCCACAGTTGAGACAGCCCCATCTGTTGACGCTCGTCCTGTTTTTCAAAACCTTTAGTCGGAGTTAACTCTAACGCTATGCCTGTAAAGTGATTTGAAAACTCTTTAACCGTGAGCTTTCTTTTACCTAAAGCAGGATCATTAATGCTTACTCCAGACTTAGTCACACCAGTGAGCACAACGAAATGATTCATATCCCAATGCAACACACAAGGTAAAGCTAATTTCCCCACATCTTCTATCGGGCATTTAAGTGCTCGACTTGCTAACCCCATGTTATCGCTTAGGGTTATCATGTGCTGTAAACTCATCCCCTTGAGGTCAGCACTAAAACGTTTCCTTAACCCTGCCATATCAAGTTTGTGACCATGAAAACTGGCAATCATAGCAAGACAAGCAAGACCACATTCTGCCATTTCAGCCTGTAGAATAAGCGGCACTCGTTTTTTACCTGAAAACTCAAGCAGCTCAATAGGGTTATTGACTTCACCATCTATTTTAACAGTTGTATTCATTAACCAACTCTTCCTTGCAAGCTATAAATTGGGTCTAATAGCCAGTCGAGTAAACTGCGGCTATCTAGCACTATATCAGCCTCCAACAGCATGCCGCTTTTCAGTGGGAAAGCTTCACCATAAGCCATCATATCTTGAGTCGTTAATTGAGTCCGCACTCTATAAACTGGTTCTGATAATGCCACCGGCACGATCGCTTCACCGTCTAGCAACAAGGCTTTATCAACACTAAAAATACGACTCTTTAGAAAACCAAATCGCTGGTATGGAAATGCGTCAAATCTTAATCTCGCCTCATCACCTGACTTTACAAATCCTGCGCTCCTAGTAGGCAGCAACAATTCAGCAACGAGCTTAGCACCTTGTGGAATTAAGCTAATAAGCGGACGGTTGGTAACGATAAACTCTCCCTCCACAACCTGAATAGAAGCAACAGTCCCCGCTTCAGCAGCGCGAATAACATAACGATAATTATTTTCTGTTTCATCTATTTGACGCAAAAGCTCTGAGCGTCGTCTAGATCTATCGCCATCTTTAAGTGCATATTGGCTTGGTAAAACATCTAGCTCAGCAATAGCCGCATTAAGCAAACTCTGTGTTTGTACTCGGTTTGATTGTAAATTTTCTATTTCTTGCCTAACTGCAATGAGCCTTTCTTGTTGAGATTGATAATCTAAGGTTGATAGAAAACCGTCTTTATAGAGGGTTTCATGCTGTGCTTGCTGCTTCAATTGCAATGCTAATTTATCCGCCAGTAGCGTTTCAAGGTTGGTGAGCACAGCAAGAGAAGAGTGATGATCTGAAATGACTGTTTTTAACCGCGCAGTTTCTTTAATTAGCATGGTTTGATTAATAGTGTGTTCAGTTTGAAGTAATACTGTTTGTAGCTTTAATTCATCAATTAATGACTCACTTAATTCTTCACCTGAAAGCATGCTACGTCTCAGCACTATGGTCACTAAAGGAGAGCCTTTCTTTACAAAGTCACCTTCTGAGACATGTAGAACATCAATATTTCCATTGCGATTGGCATAAGTTTTAATTAAGCCCTTGTCAGGTACTAAATAACCACGAACGGTTTCTTTACGAGCATAATGAGAAAAAGAAAGGAATAAAACTATAGCGAGAATAATGCATAGCAAAATAGAAGTGACGGCATAAATCGACATCGGCTGTGCTAATGACACATCACCATGTAATTTTTGCTTTTGGGCTTCAACAGCTTGTTGACGAAACAATGAAGACATAATATCCATATTCTCAATTTAATACCAATATCCATTGGTAATGAGTGTTATTTATGAGCTAAACTTTTGCTTAATATTGTTACATACATAAAGACTGCAAACATTAAATAACAAAAAAAATAACTTATGCAACTTAATTTTTCATTTAAATTAACAATCATTGAGTGACTTGAATTTAGTTTATTAAAACTAAATTTTGGGAATACGACCGTTTATGTCACTGATTAACACCATCCTCATTTTGTTGTTTTGGTTAATAAAATCAATTGTTTGAATTTGAAAAATAAAAACTGAGCTTGCGCGTAAAGTAGGATTTGCCTTCACTGTACGAATAATTAATGATAACGATAACGATAACGATAACGATAACGATATCAGATTATTACGCTTTCTCTATTTCCCAAGCGATACAACTAAAGAACGATTTTAAATTGATTTTTATCGTAAATCGATAATGTGATAAATAACAGTGATCATGCTGATTTTATCTTCAACTCTTTTGATTTTTTAACATGCGCAGCATGTGGCTTTTTGGGTTCAAAGGGGTTTCCCCTTGCCCGTAGCTAGTATCCGATCTTTTTGGAACAAAAAGTGGGATACTAGCGTACCGGGTTACGTACTAGTCCCGCATAATTGTGGGCTGCTTTTTGCTTCGCAGTCGATGACTGCGAAGCTGTACTTTTTCGCACTCGTTGAGTGCGGTATTTGAGGTTTGTTTAGGCCAAACCTAAACATTATCATGTTGTAAAAAACAAATGGCCATGCGGGTTTTACACCATCTCAGACAAGCTAATTTCAACGCTAATAAGCTTTAAACGTGAATGTTGTTCAAACCTTAATTAATCAAATCTATATGTTTACTATTTCGCTTCATCCATTTGCTTTCTAAAACGACCACTGACATGTTTAATGCCGCCACTGGCAACATGAATGTCATCTGTGGCAGCAGTGCTGCCAATTTGGGCTATATAGCACTATTGACACTCACTACACAGCATCACTCGATACAAGCATAACCTCATGCCTGGACGTTAATTAAACATCTTACATTCGCAGCGATTAATAAAAAATCGGTCATCACTTTATAAAAGTAATGACCGATTTCCTGTTTACTTAGTGAGCAACTTATATTGTATTCAATCTAATCTGAGGGAGTACGGTTAACGCATCATTTAGCAAATATTGAACGCGTGTTTTATCATGTATCCAATGAATTGTTAATCTGACTGTCCTTGCTTGTTAACGCGTCTTTTAGCTCTATATCACCAGTGTTGCGGGTGACGCTTATCAATCTATTCCTAAGCTCCTGCGGTAAGTCTTCAGTAAAAGCTTTCATGATGGATTGCATGAGCTCTTTAGCGCCTGCTCTGCCATTTAATATCAATCGTTTATGCATTCGCTCTAACATTTGATTAATAGGCTGTAATGCCTCGGCAGTCATTACGCTCAGTTTATCTAGCATTGATTGCTTTTCTGTTATTGACGTATCTAGTGCTACGTTTGCTCTGTTTTTTATGCCAATAGATATATCTAATGTCGTTTCTGTTTTTGTTTTCTCATTCAAACGTTCATCTAATTCATATTCAAACAGCATTTTCTTGCTGAGTGTCTTTTGCTTGTCTAGCAGTGCAAGATAAATATCTTGGTATTTTTTAGCTTTTATCTGACATTGTTGCTCTAACAATTTTTCCCGCTCTGTGAACGTGTCACAGCTTTCACTCACAATTGCTAATTGACGTGTTAATTCGTCGAACAATTGCTGACTATCACTTATGTTCCAGCCCAATACATCTAATTCTTTTTCTAAACCGCTGATATGCTCAATCAAACGAGTTAAAAAATTGTATGGCCTATCGCGCTTAGCAAGCTTCGCCTCTCTGCGCATTTGCTTTCGTTTTTCAGATTTACGAACCGATTCCGGATGAAATGCAGCATTGATGTTCTTCGGATGAAAGAGATGTTCATTGACAAACTCATAGAGCATCTCTTGCATGTGATGCGCAACGTCACCAGCCTGTTCATAATTCAAACGCCCAGTTTCAGAAAATAAATTAGCTGACATATCATCACGTTTAAATAGAAACTCATTCACTTTTTTAATTTGTGCGATACGCAAATCGTACTTGCCTGTTAAAGCATTTTTTCCCGAAATAAACGCGTGAACATGCGCACCTGTATTTTCATGCGCTAAGCGCTCATCATCATGCAACAGCATTAATTTTATAGGATAATCTGGATAAAAATGTACGATGAATCCCTTCATTGTTTGCATCATTTCTTTACCGCTCACAATGTCAGCACCAATTCCATTCACAATTGGGATTTTGAATAATATTTCTTGGAAATTAGTAAAGTTTAACGTTTTTGGCTTATCGATAAGTGCATTATGGGCGTTGATATAATTGGTTAGTTGCTCAATTTTCTGTGATTTACGCTTCATATCAAACAGATTAAATCGATATTTCGAGTGATGAACATTCACAACATTTTCAGACGCTAATATCTCGTTGATAAATTCAATCCCCTCATCACAAAAACCGTCTTTTTTAATCCATTGATTTAGTTTGTATTTTGCACTAGATTTGAGCTTTCCCCATTTATCGGCATTTTTGGTGTTAAGTTCAGGTGGCTCAACAACGTCAAGCAACAATTGCTGTCTTTGAGCTTGAGTAAACGCGTCAAGTCGAACGATACCGTCCTCTGTGTCAATTAAATTTGCATGTGACAATGAGCTGTCCCATTCGATTTTTATTTCATTTTTAGTGCGCATAAGCTCATGAGATTTATTTAAATATTTTTGTTTAAGCTCAAGTTGCTCCATAAGTCGTAACGAATGAATTAATGAAGCTTTTCCATTTCTGCGCCCCTTTTTATTCAAGCCATAATTTGCAAAAGAATAGAATAAAGTACAACTTCTCATAGTCATTGTTCTACCCTCCAACATTATGACTTAAAAGCATTTTTAGATGCTCTGTTATCAAATGAGGGTGACTAATGAGCAATTGCGATATCTGTTGCTCTGTGAGCTGAATATCAGTGTTCGCGACTGTGTTTGAAGTTGCTTTAACATCAGATGTGTTTCCATCGGCAGCTATAGATTCATAAAGCTGTTTGGGTGTAAATATGCCGCTAAACTGTTGTTCGACTTTGTTCACAAAGTCGGGTGCATCTGCACACATCCAGCGTGCATAGTGGATGTCAATCATTGCAGTGCTTTCGTGCCCTAGTTGTCGGGCTATCCACTCTTTTGAGACACCAGATGTCAGAGCTTGACTTGCAAAAGTGTGTCTAAGTTGTCCTGCGCCGCGGTGCTTCACCTCGGCCGATATTAAGAATGGTGTGAAAAACGTTTTATTAAATTGTTTCGCACTTAAAAACGGCTGATTAGTTTGAGTGTTGTAAAAAACGAGTGATAAATTTTCGATTTTTTTCGTTTTATTGTCGCGCTGAAGCACTGATATCTTTCTAGCTTTTCGATGACCTGTAATCAATTTTTGTTGTGTTAATATACTAATAGCAGAAGCACATAACTCTACTGTACGTTGAGAACCTGGGGTTTTTGGAGTTTTATATTGCTTATCAACTAACGCAATTTTGACTTTGAGTTTTGCATTAATAAAGTCAATATCTTCCCAGCTTATTGCCAACAACTCACTTATACGAAGCCCCGTGAGTGCACATAACTGAAAAGCATTTTTCCCTGATAAACATCGAACATCTGTTTGCGCTAACGCTGTTAATTCAGCTCGAGTGAAAGGATTTGGCTCAGCGTGACAAACACTTAAATTTTGAATACCTTCCATTGGATTACGGGCTATCACACCATCGCGAAACGCATTATTAAATATCGCACGCAGAATGATATAAAACTCATTAATTGACTTGTTTGCATAGCTTTTATGCAATTTTTGACGCAGCTGAATAATGTCACTGTGCGTGACAGAATCAATATAACGTTGTCCGACCAACTTAATGATTTTTGATGCTTTACAGCGCTCAGAACGTAATGTTGAAGGTGCCACTTCATATTTTCGAGAAGATAAATATTGTTGAACATAAAACTTGATACTTAGGTCTTGCATAACTAACCCTATGCAGCTCTGACGGCTGCTTTCTCTTAGGGTTAGATTAACATATCTTTGAACATGCACAATACAAAAATATGAAATAACTTGTTATATTTCAATAATTTATATATTTTTAATATTTTAAAAAATCAATATTCTGTTAATTGTAACGTCTGTAAAAAACCTCCTTCATCTCAATTTTCAATGTAAAAATAACAGTTTAATGAGCCTATCTCACTGTGCATTTGAGCATAGAATATACTCAATCGCTTCTAACTTGCCCATCAAGTCTCGTCGAATAAAATCGCTAAAATATTTTGTGCTTCTTAAGAATTCTGGATTATTTTTGTTCGACACAAACCTGTCAACCTCAAGATAAACAGCTCGAGCATACATATATTCTTCATTAAGTTTATCACCTTCCTTTTCTAGTTCTGCAACTTCTGAAGATGTTAACTTTAGTGCTATCGGATCAGCGACTTTATCGAACAGAGTGTAAGTGGTTAAACCGGTCTTTTCATCGATTCCCGTTGTTAGCCACCCCTTAAACACCAGGTCCTTCAAAAAATCATCTACCATCTGTTTAATTTCAGCGTGCTTAAATCGCTCTTTGTTAAGCATATTGACGGCATCGTCAACAATTTCAGATGCAAAAAAACCATCGCGTCTCTGTCGAGTGAAAACGTTTTGAAACGTAAAAACTAATCCCTTCATATACACCTTTATCATAATTAAGTTATTCAATATGCATTAAAATACATATTTTATGTATTGTTGTAAATACTGATAAGTGGATCGATATGGGATTATTAACATATTCTGGAAGTTATTGAGATTTTGCATGCAATCAGCGCAAGCCTTAATTGGTATGAACATAAAAGTAGCGAGAATTAGAAAGTCTTGGACACAAGCAGACCTTGCCAGCAAGTTAGAGGTTGAGCAAAGCTATATCAGCCGTATTGAGAAAGGGGTTATTGCTGTGTCGTGCGATAGGATTTACGAAATTATTCATATTTTAGGCTGCGAACACACCGATATTTTCCCTGATGCAGCGGAGGTTGAACGTAAGTTGGCAAAAGGCATTATTGACTAAACTATGCTATTCGCAGCACACGGTAAATCGTCATTAGATTAACGGCATTTGGCTGTAGGAATATGTTGAATGGAATAGAGCTTGGTAATTAAAATTGTCGCCAAGGCGCTGTAAAGTCACCGGCGTTGTTACGCAGTCATACCATGCGATAACTTAGTTATCGTCGCATTAATCATGTCCATACCTATGGTGGTATCTAATAGTGTTATCGGTTGTTGATTAGCAAACGTCTGGTTGGGTGTCTTTAGCCATAAAAGCATTTTATCTTGCGTACCAAAGTACTCTGTTCCTGCTTGAATAGTACTGATGAGCATCAACACACGCTCGGTCGCGATGGCTGGCAACAGCTTATCGTGAAGTCTTAATTTTACCCCTAATACTGTTTCTAATTCACGCCTAGATAAGCAAGTTAACGTCATCGCATTAGCTAGCATGTCAGCGGTTAACCCCTGCCGAATAAGCTCTATATCTCTATATGACTCACGATGAGGAGCATTGATGCATGTACCAACTAATGCTGAATGCGCTTCATTAAACATACAGGCCGACTCCAACAGACAATAGTTATTTGATAGCAGTATAAGTGAATTTCAAAAGCCTGAAGACCTAATTTATTAATGCATCAATAGGGGCTCAACATCTTTCGCTTCAAACACACTTGTGAACATTTCTGCGTTACAAAGAGCGAACAAAGTTAGGTTTTCAGATAACTTCTAGTCTCCCAATTACCTACAACTCGTCTAATAACTGAGCACCAAAATCAATTTCTACACTTTCAACTAAACTTTCAGCACTTCTACGCATACTTGCTGTGAGCGGCACTAATTTGTCGGGGTGTTGTTGCATGTCATTTTCAAGAATAGATAAAAAACTTTCCAATTCAGCGGTATTAGGTATTGCATCAAACAATCCTTCGATTGTCTTTAAAGCGGCACGATATTCATCATCAGAACTCAGAGATATCTCATCGTGACCAGTAATAATTTCATTTCCGACAGAAGGAGAATCAAGCCATGCAGTTAAATCATCAGGAACTGGTGCCGTTGCGTCACATTTTAAAAGCAATATATTGAGTTTAGTATTCTTCATCATCAATTCTTCTCTTTGAATCGTCACTATTAGAGTAGCAACTCCCGACTCTGTGGTATTACTAAAATTTGATCGACTGATTTGTGCTTAGTTTCTTATTGCTAAGCTATCCTGTCACACTTTTGGACAGAAACAATTTAGGTACTAAGCTCTAATTTGCGGATTTCAGATTAATATTTCTATGGCTTAACGTTCGGCTCAGGCGCAATTAGCAAGAGCTGGAGTTTATCGCTTGGAACCGTTTGTTATGGCTCAAAGGCGGTAAACATAGAATTCAGGATTAGTTGCATTCCTGACCAATCATATTGCGAAATCTTGGACATGTCTTGCTCACACTCTGTTATTTTTCGATAAAATTTCTCTTGTATACCTTTTTTATTCAGCAACTCACCTTGATACTTACTTAGTGATTTATCAAACCCATGCCACTCAACTAAGATATATTCACCATTATCCTTTAGTATGTCCTCTCCTAGGTATAACTCTATGCTACCGGCAAGATTGTTTATGTTTACAGATTGCACTCCAGTTGGTCCGATCGTCGGGTAATTTTCAGCTAAAGGTAAATCAGGATAATGTATTACCCGAATATTTTCTGGTAAGTTAGTTTTATCAAGCGATTTTTTTGCAACATAAGCAGCTGTATCGTTATCAAGAAGTGCAATCGTTTTGTTTTTAATACCAACACCAACAAAGCCTTTCACTTGAGAGACTAAGGAGCTAGCACCACCCGATGCATTTGCTAATCCAAAATCCATGAATCTGTAATAATCAGCCAAGTGGGGATATAGTAGTTTTAGTGAACGCTCTATAATTGACTTGTCCGACGAGCCTTCTGTGAGCACTATTATTTTTGAGTTTACATCAACTCCCGACAACAACGTGTCAACAGCGTTATCACGAACTTTATCTTCTAATTCGTAATATCCAGCATTAGTTACTTCCGTAAGATCTTGGACAACGCTAGAGTCAAACGGGCAAGATTCAAGAATAACTCTAATATAGGAACGTACATCACTACATGGGAAATTTAGCATCCACCCATTGGTGTCACTAGCAAGATACTTTGCAGCATCAGACAATTTAAACTCGTCTTGATCAACAAATGAACTCCATGGAACTTGTCTAACTCGCAACTCTTTAAAGCTAGCAATAAAGTCATCAATCGTTACACAATTTAAGAAGTTATATTCTTCTATATAAAATTCAGGCATTCCATCCGGGCGGTCATCTGACAGGAATGATTTCCGTTCATCAACACTAGCTTCAAATTGACGTTTTACAAACGCCATGGTATACCCCATTATTTCTAGCCGCTCAATAGTGTTTTTTACAGAAGATTCATATTGATGTGCAGTTTCAAGACAGTCTTCCTCTTCATCAACTTCTCCCCAAACTAGTGGGTTGCGACTGCTTAATTTTTGTGCGAAGGTTTTCTTGTCAGACTCTGTGAATAGTGTCATCACCTCAGAGTCGACGTAGCTTTGTGAAGACAAAACAGGATAGTCGTCAATATATAATTCAGTATATGAACCCATTTAACCCTCTCTAGTCCTACATTTGTATTATCCATATGCGTGTATATTTGTAAAACGCATGAAGCTTTCTGACAGCAATTGCATAGCTTCGTTAGCTTCCTTGCTCTGTAACTGGTTGAGAGTCAGTGTTTTCGCCACTAATCTCTGGTGGGTTAAACAACCAAATAAGTACAAATATGGTTATTGCTCCCCCCGCATATATGCCGAAGTATGCGGCTGTACTCTTTGCTCCAGTTTCTAAATTTAGGAACCCAGGAATAATTGATGCGATAGATGCTAGTGAAATAGCAAATAGTCCACGAAGAATAAATATTTGGTATGTTGTTGGATTTGGAACAACCAAAGCAATGACTACACTTGCAATAAGTGCAACACACCCAATACTAACACTGGTTATTAACTGCCATTTGGGAATATTCTTTTTGTCTTGCTTTGCTGGCATATTGAAACCTTGAGTTGGTAATTTATTACTCTCAAACTGTGATTTTAAAGAAATAGATTGCTCTCTTGGAAGATACTCTAATACCATACGCTGCATATTAGAAAGAGCGCTTTTAGCTGGATTAGCATGTTCCCCTAACTTTGATTTCCAACTGACAATAAACTCCGCGTGCATCAAATAGGACTCCAAAATCACTTTGCAGTCTTCAGCTAACCCAGTAACCCATTTTCCTTTTGCATGTGCGCCAAGTAAGTCTGAATCTCCTACGAAGCGCTCAACATAGTTAAAATACTCATTTCCAAGCTTCTGACATTCTAGTAGCTGAGATAATGAAGGCTCAGTATTATTTTCATTGTATTCTATAACTATCGGCATTATGTAAGATACATAGGAAGACTTCAGGCGGGCAATTTCTTTACCTGCATCAACAACCGCCTGCTCATTAGTCATTACTTAGTCGTCCCCTTTGCCATAGCCAATGCCAGCAATGTATTTAGATCAGAATTATCAACACTCTTTGTCACCAGCATTCGAACTGAGCCGCAATGTTTACCAACTATATGTTGGCATTCCGTACGACTTAAGGTCTTACCGCTTCGGATCGCCTCGTTGATATCTTTTTCAATGGCCGCCAGTTGCTGCGTCGTTGGATGCCAATCTTCTAGGCCACAGGTATCCCTTAAGAATCCTTCCAAATTTTTACTCATATTTCTTTCCTTATCTTTAGGCTAGTTGATTCGACTATTTAGCTAACGTCTTATAATCGTGCGCATGAGCAATTACCTCATTAGACCAGAAAACACGCACTCTTAACTAATTGTATTAACTATAAGTTATCAGTTTGCTAACAGATATACCATCAAGAAAACGGCATATACGTTTTCCAAACCTACTATTTAAAAGTGGTAACGTTTAAGTATCTAATTTTAAATGCTTTTAGATTTAAATGTATGAGGTGACGCTCACATATATCGATTCAAAATCACTAAAACCTTGCGATTCAAATACTACTGTAGAACACTCCTGTTTCAGCTCCTCGTGATGAAAAATCAAAAGCAGGACATAGATTAGAATTTATAGGGTAATTAGATTGCAAGTTTGTTCTTCGCGACTCCCAACTAACAAGCTTTGGGGCAAAAGTTTGTTAGATTTAGCAGAACTGCATTGGACCTAATTTGCCTCAAGTGAGGCGATGACCTTAACAGCGATTTCTTGAGGGCATTCGCCGTATGATTGCTGGAGACTAATAAATGATTCTGCATTAAAGCAGACGCTTATGACATCCAAAGGTGTTCCTTTGAGTGTTTGCACTGGAAAAGTCACCATATTTTCCTCGATACTTAACTGCTCCCAAATAATAATTTGACCTTCCTTGTCTCGTAAACGCCTAGACTCTTTTAATTCTGAGCATCTTCTTTTTAATTCCAGCCATAATTCGATGGACATATCATTAGAGCGCGCTAGTTTGTGAAACGCGGAAAATTTCGCTTTATATCTCTTACTCACATAACGCATATAGCCCCCGAATTTTACGTATTGTTTAGAAGTATCTTAGCACGGCGACCCCTTTTAAATGCTGCAACCATCTCACATAAAGCTCCAGTTAAAACCACTTACTCACTCTTATATACAAACTGATTTCGCTCTCAGTGAGAGCGAAAAGGTTTGTTTCGCACTACCCTGTAGCTGATGATATCTGGGTTACAGAGCATTTAAGACAATTTAATAAATAAGCAATGTTTGAAACACTTGTTTGATTAAACTGTTATATTTCGCACTCACTGACTGCGAGCCATTTTCAACAGCCTAATTATTCGCTCTCTGCTGTAGCGAAATAATTACAGTTTTAGCAGTGTTTGTGCCTCAACTGACACTGTTGCTGTCAATTGCGGCAAGCATCTTTTCGAACTTTAATGTTTATCTATTAACAACACCCGATCATCAAATGTCATATTCAATTATCTCAATATCCTTTAGCAATGCGTCAACCCTCACATCTTTACCATAACGGCTATAAGTGATGTTTGGATTAGCGTGGCCAACGATTTGCGCCACGATATGCTCGCTGATATCTAATTGCTTCATTTCATCAATAAACGTGTGTCTTAGGCCGTATGCGGTTGGACGCTTATTCGCTTGCATGCCGATTTCATTTTGAAGCTTTGCGAGTTGTTTACAGTAGTTTTTTGACCAGTCTTCGTTAATTCCAACGGGTTTATAGTCAAACAGCTGTATTTGTTGTGTTTTGCGTTGAGTCACAAAGGCCATAAAGCCTTGTTCGAGTAATGCACTATGAATTGGTACATAGCGCTTAGCATTGATGTTTTTTATTCGTTGCCCTGCACCGCTGTCATCAACGCTTATGCAGTCAACGCCATCTACTTGCTTGATATCACTTAATAGCAGCTGGCACGCTTCAGATGGCCTTAAACCGCCATAAAGCATCATGAGTGTGACCCACTTAAAATCGTCGGTTGAGTCGTTAAATGCAGTCGAGCGAATTAATCGTTTTAATTCAGATGCAGTCCAGCGGTTGCGACCTTGATTCGCTTTGGCTTTCGGTTTTTGACCGACGGTGACACTTTCGAATGGGTTGTGATTGGAGTAGTTCATTAGCTGACACCATTTAAAGAACTGAAATATGGCGGCTAAGTATTCTTTATTGCTTTTGTAGCTTCGGCCTTGAGTCAGCAACTCATCGCGATAGGTCATCGCATCAGCGCTGGTGATATCGTGCACACATTTATCATCAGTTTTAAACTTGGTTTTAAGAGCGGATTTTGATGATACGGTATCAATAAAATGTCGAGTACGCTGCTCAAGCTGCTTAATAGAGAGAGGCCTGATGGCTGATTTTTGTTTTGAAATAATAAATGCGCTTAATGCTTCGTTTAACCCAATAACAGGCTTTGCTTGCGCAACAGCTGTGGTTTCACGATGCTCTGACAACTTAGTGTCTCTGATTGGGATGAAATGAGGTTTCGGCGTGATGTTGAACGTAATATCAGAATCATCAGCATCAAACTGAGCTCTAAGATTGTTAATGACCTCATCGACGTAGCGAATAAAGTCGTTAATACGTGTTTGATGGTCAATAGACTTGATGATTTTTTTGAGTGTTCCGGCAACCTCAATGTTGCGGATAACCGCTTCTGCTCTGTCACGAGTCAGTAAGGAGACTTTTACGTCAAAGGGGAAGCCCTTGTCGCGTAAATATTTGGATAAACAGATACGTGTAAAGTATACGTTGTTGGGTGCTCGATAAAGATACATTGTCTGAGTCAATCCTTATGGAGAGCCCCTCAAACGCCAGAAACAAAAAAAGCCGTTGATAATCAACGGCTTTTCTCGTATTTAATGTGGCGGAGGGATAGGGATTTGAACCCTAGAACGGGATAAACCGTTGCCGGTTTTCAAGACCGGTGCATTCGACCACTCTGCCATCCCTCCGAACGGGCTGAATAATATAAGTAACGAGTTTGGTTGTAAACCATAATTTTCAAAAAAAACCTCGAATGGTCGGCATTTAATCAGCTCACTCATCTTTTTGTCACCATTGATACTATTTTTAGTAACAATGATTCATTGAATGACTTTTTATAGGCTCAAATCACTGAAATGAAAATGAGATGATGCTGAAACAAGGAATCTGCTGAAGCTTTTGCGGTGCTTTATGCTAATATCGTCTCATTATTTTTCGTTGTCACAGTTAAATTACCACTATATGAATTCAACGCTACTGCCTAGTGCTAAACTCGCTCCTCAATATCATTTACCTGATCCATCGACTTCTGCTTTTTTTCTAAGTCATATCTTACTTGGTCAAGAACGGGTTGTTGATTCTTTTAAGCTAATGAGCAAAATTGATTCACAACATTTATTTCTTGCTGATTTTTTAGGTGTCGATAGACCACTATTTATTGATGCATTGGCAAGCCAAGCAAATACTCCTTCAAATAGTTACTTGGTGGCGACAAAAAAGTTGCTGGAAAATGAAGAGATTCAGTTTAAATGGCAGCAAGCCCTGCCATCTGAGCATGTGGGTATTATTGCCAAGCAAGAATCTCTGTCTTGTTATTTACAAGGGACAATTCGCCGCGCAGATTTGCTCGGCAGAATGGTTAAAACAGATAAATCGAGTGTGTACAAACCAGGTGCATTAGCGACAAATCATTTTGTATTTATTTGCTTAGCATCATTATGGCAGCGTGAAAATTTGTGGGATTTGTTGATGCAAATTTTGCATGATGGCTTTTACCGTATCAATAATGAGCTAGCCCCCATTCCGCTTAATTGTAAAATTGTGCTTGTTGGCTCTGGTTTATCATATAGCCAGCTTCGTGTTGAAGACCGTAACTTTAGTAAGCATTTTCCATTATTGGCTGAAATGAGTAATGAAGTCGATTTAACTCAACACCCTGAATTTGCATATGTGCAATGGCTGAATGTCCTCGCCCACTATGAGTCTGTCGAACTAGAAACCTCAAGTTTATTACCGTTATTTTGGTATAGTTCCCGTTTAGTTGAGCACCAACAACGGTTGAGCTTAAGCATGTTGGAGGTAAGACAATTATTAGGACAAGCAAAAGCCTATTGTGGCCAATCTGTTTTAAATGCTGCCGCAATAGCTAAAGCACTGGAAAAATTAACCTTCCGTCACAACAGCTCTGAAATATATTCAGCACAAAGTTTTGACGATAATTTCATAAACCTGCCAACTAAAGGTGCTATGGTTGGTCAGATTAATGGCCTGACAGTCATTGATACTGGTGACTATACCTATGGTGAGCCGGCCCGTATTACCTCTTCAGTACATTATGGTGATGGTGAAGTGGCCGATATTGAACGTAAATCTGAGCTGGGTGGTAATATTCATGCTAAAGGCATGATGATCCTGTCAGCTTGTTTGTATCGAATTTTTGGTCGTGATGCACCATTACACCTGAATGCCAATATAGTGTTTGAACAGTCTTATCAAGAAATCGATGGTGATAGCGCTTCACTGGCTGAATATTGCTGTTTAATGTCTGCAATAGCAGAACAGCCTATTATTCAAAGTTTAGCGGTTACAGGCGCGTTAGATCAGTTTGGCAATGTACAAGCCATTGGCGGTATAAATGAAAAAATCGAAGGTTTCTTTAATTTATGTCAACGCCGAGGCTTAACTGGTGAACAAGGTATTATTATGCCTAAAGCAAACATATTGCAGCTTAATCTCGAACCCGAAGTGATTGAGGCCGTTGATAAAGGCATATTTCATATCCATGCCATTGAACATATGGATCAAGCTGTCGAGCTATTGATGCAAATGCCTGCTGGCGTAGCCAATGAGGATAATGACTTTGCTCCAGACACGCTTTACGGATTAGTACAACAACGTTTAGATAAACTAGCAGGACAAGATGACGATGGTGTTGAACTGAACTTTTTAGCTAAATTGCTAGCTAGATTACGTATTATTTAGTGATCGGAGTTGTTTAGCTTACACGTGTTCGCTATCTTGTTGATATTATCAGTCAAATAAGTGGTATTGATTTAAATGGAAAAAGCGAATAGTTTCACTAAAGAGCAACTTGTTGCGTGTGGTCATGGTAACCTTTTAGGCCCAAATAGACCGCGCTTACCTGTCGACAATATGTTGATGATCGACCGTATTATTACCATCAATGAAAATGGTGGTGAATATGGTAAAGGTGAAATTATTGCCGAACTCGATATCACCCCCGATTTATGGTTTTTTGATTGCCACTTTGTCAGCGACCCAGTTATGCCTGGCTGTCTAGGCTTAGATGCTATGTGGCAACTGGTAGGTTTTTATTTAGGCTGGGAAGGCGCTGAAGGCAAAGGACGCGCGTTAGGTGTAGGTGAAGTGAAATTTACAGGCCAAGTATTACCTGAAGCAAAGAAAGTCACCTATAAGCTGAATATTAAACGTAAAATCCATCGTAAATTGGTAATGGGTATTGCAGATGCCACAATGGAAGTCGATGGACGCCAAATTTACTCTGCAACAGATTTGAAAGTGGGCATTTTTAGCGATACATCGACATTCTAATCATATTAGATATTAGAGCATCACCCAGATTTGAAATTGACCTCAATGCCCTCCGATATTTATCGCGAGGGCATTTTTTAAGTCGTACTATTTGTTAAAAAGGCCATTGAGGCGACCATCAATACCTTCACGCCATCCGCCTAACCACTGAGACCGAGAATCCAGATTCGAATGGGGACAAACCTCCTTAGAACGCCCTCCTACTCCGGCTTGAAATCCTTTTGAAAATGCTCTGTCTAAACGATCTCTTTTTTGTCTTTTCATGCAATAGTCCTCTTCCATTAACAGGCTTCTGTTTGACATGGTAAAGCTGAAGCCTTGAATATAGAAATAGAACGTTTTTTAACCAAGATCAACAAAAAAAATCACCATTTTAGCGATCTTTTATTAAGGTATTGAGAATTAGATTAAAAAAAATCGAGGAATAATTCCTCGATTTTTTCTTGATTTTAGACTACCCCTTTACAGAGGTACTAAATGATGCTGATCAGAATTAGCTTATTTTTTCACTCGACGACGCAACCATAATAAAGGCAAGGCAAATAACCAAGCAAAACTAGCCGCACCTTGACGCTCATAAGAGGCGTCATCCTCAGGATCCGTAATCTCACTAGCGCAAGCTTCACCAGATGACGGTTTCAAAATAACCATACGCGGTAAATAAGACGTAACAGGATCGCCATTGCCATCTAATTCAAATAACGGTAAATCATTTTCACCAAGAATTAAATCACCATTTACATCAACCTGATACAGTGGTTTACGAATAAACGCCGTGCCAACAATGGTGCCGTCTTCATTAATGCTATTAGCTTCAACAACTTGAATGTCTGTATCGTAAGTTAACTCTACACCTGTGCCATCCAAAATAGTGACTTCATGATTAACCCATTCACTATCACTATTCAGTTCATAACCTTTAGATCCACAGGTGAGAAGATCATTTAAATTAGAAAACTCACTGGTATCAGTGTCAAACAAAAAACCCACTTTAGGGCGCGGTTTTTCTTTTTCGTAAGTTGACTCAATGTAACCGACCACTTGGCCTTTATTATTGATATCTTTAGGTTTACTGCTTAAGTCTGATAATGATGTTTGAAAATCATTCGGCGTAACAATCCCTTGTTCTGGATTATTGGTATCAAACATAAAGAATTTATCACGTAAATAACCACTGATGTATTTACGATAACTACCCACTAACATGCCACTGTCGTTAATATCATAGGCAATAGATCGTGTTACATCATCGTCCATCTCAACCCAATTATATTCATACTCTCCGTTGGCATTCTTTTTCCAATAAGCCGCATCAAAATATAATTCATCGGTGTTACCATTGCGGTAAACATATGAGCGCCCAACGATATCATCGTTATTGTTAACACCCAATGCTTGTGCGGAGTATATCAATGTTGAATCAGTTGCAGGAGTAAGCCCTAAAGGTAACGTTGTGCGATCTGCTTCGCCGTCATCACCAATATTATTCAAATCCCACACTAATGCGCGTGTTTGGTATTGAATATACGTACGGTCGTTAGAATCCGGATACTGTGAGTCTTGAATACAAATAACCAATGGAGATGGGTTGTCGGTATCAGCATCTTCAGCAGCAGTGATACAGCTTTCAACGCGGTCTTCACTTGATGAGGATAATGCGGTACTACCATAACCCACAACAAGGTTATTATCATTCACATCAGCCGCTACAGATGAGCCGCCTAATTCAACCGTTGCAGCGGAAGTATCACCACTTTGTTCACGTTCAAAAGTTGTATAAGGAGGCAGTAATGGATATTCCACATCATCCTTTACTGCAATCGCACGTAATTCAAAGTCGCGATAATACCAAAGCTCTTGTGTGGTACTGGTACCTTCATAAGCCAAGGTTTTTTCTTCGCCAGTGTACGAGCCCACTTTGGTGCCGTTATTGTTTAGGCCATAAAAGAAGGTATCAATTGAATTAACGATGACTTCACCGTCGCTGTCTACATTAGTTGTATCTGCAGGATTTGTGGTGCCAGCCAAACTAAAAAATGTTGGAGTCCAAACGTTGGCACTGGCTGTTACAGTAAAATTATTTGCCACTATTGGTGTTAACACTGAATAGGTAATAGTTTCTGAATCAGAAATACCATCTTCAATATCAATAATGCTGTCTTCAACATCGTCGGTGCTAAGTTTCTTCTTACCTTTTGAAATCCCAACAATGTTATCTTCATTGTTCACGGCCATGGCATAACCATTACGTGTGCCGTCAATGGTGCCGTTTAAATCAAAATCTTCGATATTAACAATTTCATAAACTGGTGCCGCTTGGGCTGAACCAATCACACTGAATACACCTATCGCAACGAGGGATAAGGCTTTATCAAACTTTAACTTCATGTAACAATTCCTGTTTTATTATTCTTTACTTCAGTGATTCAAGCTCTTCCCAACGCTCGAAGCAAACTTCTAAACCTTGTTCTTTTTCTGCCAACAATTGCAAGGTTTTGTTCACCGTATCCTGCGGTTGATTATAAAAATCAGCGCTACCTACAGTTTGTTGCAATTGTTCAATCTCTTGTTCGAGCTGTTCCATTTGACTCGGAAGCGTATCTAATTCTTTTTGCAATTTATAAGACAGTTTTTTAGCTGCTTTTTCAGGGGTGTTTGCAGGCTTTGTTTCGACCACTGCGGAAGGTTGGACAACATTAGTTGCAACTGGTTCCTCAGAATAAAACTTTGCCCCTTGTGCAACCGCATCTTGATAACCACCAACATACTCAGCCCACTGACCATTACCAGCAAACCACCAGCTACTGGTCACTGTATTATCGATAAATGCTCTATCGTGACTGACTATTAATAATGTACCTTCAAAATCAGTAAGCAGTGACTCTAACAATTCTAGGGTCTCAATATCAAGATCGTTTGTTGGTTCATCGAGAATAATGAGATTTGCAGGGCGTAATAATAACCTTGCGAGTAATAAACGGTTCTTTTCTCCACCAGAAAGGGCTTTAACTGGTGTACGAGCACGCATTGGTGAAAATAAAAAATCTTGCAAATAACTTAAAATGTGACGATCTTGTCCATTAATAGTAACCGTGCTTTTACCTTCACCCACGTTTTCTTCAACGGTTTTTTCAGGATCAAGCGCTTCACGATATTGGTCAAAATAGGCAACATCTAGCTTGGTACCCACTTTAATTTCACCAGACTGTGGTTGTAGTTTTTCTATCAATAACTTTATTAACGTTGATTTACCACAGCCATTAGGCCCAATTAATGCAATACGGTCACCACGCATAACAGTGGTGCTAAAGTTCTTAACTAAATCTTTATCTGGTAAATTATAGTTAACGTTTTTTACATCAAAAACTAACTTACCAGAACGTTCACTGTCTGACACTGCCATTTTAGCATTACCTTGACGATTCAAACGCTCACTACGTTCAACTCGTAATGCTTTTAATGCCCGAACACGACCTTCGTTTCGGGTACGACGTGCTTTAACACCTTGACGGATCCAAGTTTCTTCATCGGCGAGCTTTTTATCAAAGTGGGCATTTTTTTCTGCCTCGACTCGTAACCATTCTTGCTTACCATCTAAGTATGCTTGATAGTTACCAGGCCATGAAATAACCACTCCGCGGTCTAAATCAACAATACGAGTCGCCATTCGTTGAATAAAACCACGGTCATGGCTTACAAATACAATCGCACCTTTAAAGCTTAATAAAAATTGTTCTAACCATTCAATAGTATCAATATCTAAATGGTTGGTAGGTTCGTCAAGTAGCAGCAAATCTGGGTTAACAACCAATGCACGCGCTAACGCCACTTTTCGCTGCCAACCACCAGACAATTCGTTTAATGGTTTATCTGGATCAAGGCCTAACAATTGACAGTTTTGGATAATGCGTGAATCTAATTGCCATCCGTTATTGTGATCCAACACTTCTTGCAGACGTTGCATTTGGTTGAGCATACGCTCCATCTGCTCAGGATTAGCATCTGCAACATCATGGGACAGTTGATGATATTTTTCTAATGCTTCACCAATATCTTTAAGGCCTGCTGCAATGTATGCGTAAACCGTTCCGGTCTCGGCTTTCGGTGGATCTTGCTGTAAACGACTCACGTTAACGTCGTTGGCAATATTGAACTCACCATCGTCAAGCAATACATCACCTGATAGCACTTTCATTAAACTTGATTTACCAGCACCATTGCGCCCGACAATACACACTCGTTCACCAGGTTCGATGGTAAAGTCTGCATTTAGCAGCAAAGGAATGTAACCGTAGGCTAATGAGCCATTATTAATCCGTACCAGACTCAATCTAAACTCCTAAAAAATCTTGTAATTGTGTGGCATCGAAAGGCCAAAATAACTCACGTTTACCCTGTACAAGTACTGGAATACTCATGCCATAGCGAGCTGCAAGTAATGGACTATCACAAATATCAATGTGCTGATAAGTGATTGTGGTTTGTTCAATTAGGGTTTTGGCTATATCACACAGATGGCACCCCTCTGTGTGATATAGCACATAAGCTACAGAACTACTTTTTTGCATGAGTCAGTAGCCACACATTATGAATATGAGGATTACGCTTATAATCCAGCGGTAAACATAAGTGGTCGATATTGGTCACGTCGATACCAGCTTGATTCAACGCTTCGATATCCATTTTGAATTTACGCTTGTTGTTTGAAAAAATCAGTTCACCATTTGCAGACAACAACTTAATCAATCCACCTAACATTTCAACATGGTCGCGTTGCACATCCCAACTGTCTTCCATACGTTTAGAATTTGAAAACGTTGGTGGATCGATAAATATCAGCTCAAATTTCTGATGACTATTGTCTTTTATCCACTGTAAACAGTCTGCTTGAATAAAGTCATATTGTTTACCAGACAGTCCATTTAAGGCAAAGTTTTCTTTTGCCCAGTTAATATAGGTATTGGACATATCGATAGTGGTAACTGATTTAGCACCACCAATTGCAGCATGTACAGAGGCAGAACCCGTGTAAGCAAACAAATTAAGGACGTTTTTATCCTTAGATTTATCACCAACCAATTTACGTGTCACACGATGGTCAAGAAACAAGCCAGTGTCTAAATACCCGGTTAAGTTAAGTTTGAATTTAGCACCGTATTCTTGTGTGATAACTTCCACTTTACGTTCATCAATTTTTTGATATTGATTAGTGCCTTTTTGGCGCTCGCGGGTTTTTAACGTAATCCGATCTGGGTGGATACCTAATGCACCAGGCAGTGCTAATAGCACATCACTAATACGGCGTTTAGTGACCGCTTCTGGAATTGTTGCTGGAGCAGAGTATTCTTGAATAACCACATAATCGACATATCTATCAATGGCAACATTGTATTCTGGTAAGTCTGCATCATATAAACGATAACTATCGATGCGCTCTTTTTTAGCCCATTTTTCAAACTGTTTAACGTTCTTTTTAATACGGTTGGCAAAAGCCGGAGCAATGTCGGCAATATCAACACTTTCAGGCAACACAGGTACATCTCTGCGAGTGCTTTTTGCGTGTAAAGTATAAAGATTAAAAGCACACTCTAATGCACCATTAAACATCTTCATTTGTTTGTCGGCTTTAAGTTTTAGCGAAGAAATGAGTTCGATGTCGCTACAAAGCATGGCTATTTTCCAACCGCCAAACTCTTTCTTAAACTTGTCACCGAGCTGGTAGTAGAGTTGTAACAGTTCAGTGACATTACCTAAACGCTCACCATAAGGCGGATTCGAAATTAAAAAACCTTCGCTTACAGGCGGTGTTACATCCAGTGCATCTGAAACACTAAATTCAATTAACTCTGCCACGCCAGCATTTTCAGCATTACGCTTAGCAATTGAAATCAGATGAGGTTCGATATCAGAACCGTAAAACTTGAGTTTACAGCGGGTTTTACCAAAAGTCGCACGCGCTTGAGCCTCATCAAAAATGGCTTGCCACATTGCTTTATTGTGACTCTGCCAACTTTCGAAACCAAATTTTTCACGCTTCAATCCTGGCGCAATATCGGCTGCCATTAACGCCGCTTCAATTAATACCGTACCGCTACCGCAAAATGGATCGAGTATTGTAATAGGATTGGCTTGCCATCCGCTGCGAACCAACATATTGGCGGCAAGGTTTTCTTTTAATGGTGCTTCACCTGTAGTTGAACGATATCCACGTTGGTGTAAAGACGCACCAGAGAAGTTCATCGAAATAGTTAATTGGCCATTACGATAATGAGCGTCAATCTTAAAATCTGGATTAACACGTTCAACATCGGGACGTGCAGTACCATCATCTCGAAAACGGTCAACTACAGCATCTTTAATTTTCAGGGCGCCAAATTGGGTGTTATTAATAAAGCCACCCGTGCCGTGAAAATCAATGCTGAAGGTTTTTTTATGTGAAAAATGCGATGGCCAATCAATGCAGTAGGCTGCGTTATAAAGTTGCTCGGCAGAATCACAAGCCCCTTTATAGATGACTAATACGATACGGCTCGCTAAACGAGTCCATAATGTAATCCGATAAGCCAGTTCTAATGGAGCAGAAAAATAAACTCCAGCAACACTTTCTTTAACATCGGTCGCCCCAAACTCTTTAAGTTCAGAAGCAAGGCTATATTCGAAACCCTTTGGGGCAGCAGCAAAAAAATTAAACATGTAATAGTCAGTCATCGGTTACGCAAAATTCAGTGCGACATTATACCTGCTCAAACACATAACCCCAACGACTTATCGAAATGGACTTAGAAATTCTCCAATTTGGGTGCTAATTTATCAAGATCTCCCTTTAACGCCCTTACTCGCTTATTTTACCAGCAAACAAACGGAATTATTAAGATTTTACTTGCAAAGATAAATAGGGATCGCTATAGTTCGCCCCGCTTTGAAGCACACAGGTTGACACGCAAACTAGCATGTAACTTGGATACAACAGAGTAGCGTTTATCGGACGCGGGATGGAGCAGTTGGTAGCTCGTCGGGCTCATAACCCGAAGGTCGTAGGTTCAAGTCCTGCTCCCGCAACCACTTTCTTACTTGATAAGAATAATTAAACGCAGTCAAAATCAGTCGCGGGATGGAGCAGTTGGTAGCTCGTCGGGCTCATAACCCGAAGGTCGTAGGTTCAAGTCCTGCTCCCGCAACCAATTTTGAAAAGTAGAAGATAATGCATTCTTAATCAATAGAATTAAAAAAATTGATGCGTTTATCGGACGCGGGATGGAGCAGTTGGTAGCTCGTCGGGCTCATAACCCGAAGGTCGTAGGTTCAAGTCCTGCTCCCGCAACCATTTCTTAGCAATAAGAATATTAAACGCCCAGTCTTATCGGACGCGGGATGGAGCAGTTGGTAGCTCGTCGGGCTCATAACCCGAAGGTCGTAGGTTCAAGTCCTGCTCCCGCAACCATTTTCTATTAGTCAATTTTCATTCTTACCTAAAATAACATCATAAAATCAGCCCATAAACTCGTCAGGCTCAACTTTTAATAAATAAAGGGTCGAAGGTCGTCGCTTTTTATCAAGGTCCTGCTCCCGCAACCACTTTGTTAGTCATAAAAAAGATCACACTTTTATTATCATACGCGTTATACCAATCTCATTAAATATCTGGTCAGTTCAGAGTCTCTCAGGTTTTTCAATTCAAGGCACATTGATGTAGAAATGGTTGTTGCCTTTTAAATCGATGTAACACAGAAGTGGAATACCTGAGAGACTCCATTCTGGCAGGTTTCAAAGTCCTTTATGCTTCGTTAGATGCTTTCAAAATACGACTGCATGGATGCTGGAGGTAGAGTAACGCAGGAGCTTGTTACCGAGAATCACTATTCGCTTCAATCATCTGCCTTGCCTACAGCACTTTTAACTCCCGCTGAAAGATCACATATTTAATAGGATTGGTATTAGAGGTTCGTCAAAAAGTCGTTAATGATGTCATTAACTAAAGCGGGCTGTTCAGCAAATACCATGTGAGTTCCACCTTCGATAATTGCAATCTCTGCTTTAAATAAGTTGTTGTATAGAAAGTTGGCATACTTCACAGGTGTCAATTCATCTTTATCACCCACAATAATTTGAACTGGGACATCAATCTCTGTTAGCTGTTCGATCACATCAAATTTATCGCAAGCATGAAAATCATTTAACATCACCTTAGCACCGTTTTTTTTCATGGATGAATTGATTTTTGTTCTTAAGGGCTCTGTAATGTTTTGATTCGCTGACAATACATAATCGGGGATCCCGCCGTCGTGTTCTACTATCGCCGACAACGAGTTTAGAAGTTGGGGCATCACTTTTAACCGCGCCCCCGCACCAATTAACACCAATGCGTTAATGTGGATTTTTTTTAATAATGCAACTTGCATCGCTATGGCACTACCTAATGAATGACCTATCAACACCACATTAACCAGGTTTCTGTCTTCAATGTAATTCACTAGCCATTGTGCAAAATCACTGACATTAGATAATTCATCGCCCATTGGGTGGCCTGGTAAATCAGGTGCAAAAGAATGTTTAAAACAAATCTGTTGATACTCCCAAACAACATGAGTACATCCTGAACCATGCAAAAATATTAACGTCATACTTAACCTCTTATGCTCTAACGTACCTGATTCGATGTCGGAAGTGCCGATTTCCACCAACTCAGCATCCCCCCTTTAAGTTGGTAAACATCATTAAATCCAAACTGCTTTAGCTTTCGAACCCCAGGAATACTTCGATGGGCCGATAGACATATCACAACGGTTGTGATGTGTGGAGACATCTCGTTCTGGTTTACCGCATCCATTGAAAGGGTTGTGATAGGTATATTTAACGACCCTTCAATATGTGATTTAGCCCATTCCAATTTTGAGCGTATATCTACAATTTGAATATTTTCAGCTTTTAGTCGCTCGTATAACACTTGTGCGTTCATTTCCGGAACTTTCCCAAATGGGATCCACAGACACAACCTCTTTAAAATCGACATTTTTAAATTCCTAATAAATGTTATAAAACGATTAAGTCGCATTTAGCCGTGACTTGATCGTTAAGCACAACAGGCTTTCCGTTAACATACGTTATTCCTACAACTTCTACTTCTTAAGGCAAAAATTCAAGCATTGAGTGGTTAATAGTTAATATTTAGACCCCGCATAAAAAAGTTAATATTAACGTTCAGGCTTTACACTATATAGGTAAACAATTGATAGAACACTCTATGAGTGAATCAGTAATCCTAACGAAGGTTTTGGTTGACACAAATAAAAATGCCGGATGATTCCTCATCCGGCATTAATTGAATACTTTTAAAAAGTTACTTTAACCAGTGTTTTACTTTGGTACGATTGTTATTGTCTCGACTTTGCTTAATCAATTCATCGTCGGCTTTAAGTTGACTCGTTTTTGCTAACCGGTCATAAAGCAAAACATTCACTGATGCCGCTAAATTCATACACCCTATCGTTGGAACATAAACAACATCGTCGGCGGCATCAATGAGTGGTTGTGGAATAGTGCCATCTTCTGGACCAAAAATATAAAATGCATTATCTGGATGAGAAAACTGCGGTAATGGTGTCGCACCTACGACAAGATCAACACAAATCACTTTAGCTTTGGCAGGTACATGATCAAGTAACGACTCTACGCGAGTTAAAGGAATACTTTTGGCGGCATCTTTTGTGTCAACATCATATTGCGCGTCACCTGATTTAGCCGCTAACTCGTAGCGTTTACCCGTATAATAAACTTGATCGGCGCGATAACAACCAGCGGCACGCATAATGCCACCAACATTAACTGGTGTTTTAGGATTGACTAAACCAATTGTCACTCTTGTTTGAATATCTTCCATATTTACTGATCAACTTTTCCGTTTATACTGCCTGAGCGACAATACGTTGACGTAATTGTTGCCATGCGGCTTGCACTAATGAAAAGTCATTTTCATCTAATTCTTCGTTTGCCAACGCTAAGCATTTCACCAACTTTTGATCAAGTGCGGCGATATCCTGTTCAGGTTCGACTTCTAATTCGGCTAATACAACAGCGATATGGCCTTGCAAATAACCGCAAGCAAACAATGCATCATCGTCACTGTGACTAACACTGTCTTCAATCCAAGATTCTAACGCTGCATCGTACTGTTCTAACATGCTCTAGTTCTCCACTAAATCTGGGTTGGCTACTTGATACATCACGTAATCATGGTAACCAGTGACTATTTTGTAATAGCCCGCGAGTGCTTTGTCTAATTCAGGGTCGCCACTATCCACAATAAGTGGCCTGCCTTCAAGTGCTTTTAGCTTAGTTTTTGTGGCTAAGATTAAAATATTGTCTTTTTCCAGCTGTCTGATCAGCTCCGGTGACAATTGTTGGTTACCTCGTCCTAAAATATGCCCTTGCCCGCCAATTAATGTCATCACTAATTTAATTGTAGTATTTGCCTTTTTACTGGCGGTCAATGCGAGCAATTGTTGTGCAGTTACATCTTTGGCAATCACGCTTTTGTGCTGAATGACATCAACACCCAATAACGTATTATCTAAACCTAATTCGTCCATTACAGCCGCTACGGTACTACCTGAACCCATGATATAAAGTTCATCGTCCATTGATTCAATCACATCAGCAGCAATATCAGCCAGCACTAATTCATCAACTTCTTTACCGCCCATTTTAACGGCTTGTATATATCGAGGCTCTTCTGGAACCGTCATTTCACCAAATTTTTTCGCTTTTACAATCCCCTGTCTAAACGCAATCTCATCAATATCCATTACATCTGCAGACATTAAGCTCACTAACTCACCTTGTAGAAGCATACTAACCACAACCCCAGAAGCATGCGGTGTTATACCATAAACACCAGAGTGAATTTTAACCCCTGCAGGCACACCTAAAACCGGGAATGATTCATCAACTACGGTATAAACATCGCGAGCCGTTCCATCTCCACCTGCAAACAGTAGTAAATCTAATTGACGATCAAGTAAACATTTCACGGCTTTCTGTGTGTCTAAGGCAGACGTTTTATTAGCAGAATTTGTTTTGGCAACGATATAGGCTTCTTCAGTGGCAAAACCCATTTGACGACATAGCAATCCGCCCATGTCGCCAGATGCCGTGATAATGTCAATTTGTTTGGCAAACGGTAACACAACATCTAAAGCTTGTTGCATTCGTTGTTGTGCTTTTGGAATCGCGCCTTTGGCTATGGCTTCTACAGCTACACCATCAGAACCTTTTAAACCCACACTACCACCAAGGCCAGCTAATGGATTAATAATGACGCCTAAGCGAAAACGTTTCACATCGACTCCTTGTTGTTATAACAACACGATTGATACTAACTTTTTTGTTTTTTTACAGATACTTCGCCATTAATATTGGGAATAAGCATTACCGCTATCATGGATAAAAATGCACATGTCGCGGCAAATATCCACACCCACATAGTGTCGCTTCCATCACCCCATATTATCCCGCTAATCCATGTGCCAAATGCGCCGCCCACACCAAAACTGACACTGGCATATAACGCCTGTCCAGTACTTCGATGACTCACGTCAAAATGACGATGAATAAAATGGATTGAAGCCGCATGAACTAAACCAAAAGTAAAGGCATGCAATAATTGGCTGATGATTAATAATGAAACATATTCAACGCCAAAGGCTAAAAGTAACCATCTAATTGCCGTTAATAAGATACTCGTAACAAGTAAGAAACCAATACCATAACGACGAATAAGCCTTGATGAGTATGAAAAAATAATGATTTCAGCGAACACACCTAATGCCATCAGCATACCCGCGGTAGTTTCTGAATACCCCACTTGTTTAAGGTACAATACAAAAAAGCCGTAAAAAGGCCCTACACTCATTTGCAGTAACATTGCAGATAACATAAACCACACAAGTGATTTATCAAATGTGAGTTTAGGACGTTCAGATTTCTTAACAACCACACTACGGTTAGCGGGTAGAGGCAATGAGCAAATAAATAAGCCTAAAAATAGAATCATCCCCATATAAGGCAAAACCTCTGGCCCCCAGTGATCGATTGCTAATCCACCACTCATCACCAAAATGATATAACCTACACTGCCCCAGCTGCGGATAGATCCATACCGTTCAGCTTTGTCACCAAGTGTTTCTAAGGTAATAACTTCAAGCTGCGCTAATATGGCATTCCAAAAGAACGTATAAATAGCCAAGCTAATGGCCAAATAAACAAAACTGCCATCAAAGAAAAAACTCGTATAGGTAAGAGCTGCGGCAAAAGAACCGAATTTAATTAGCTCTGAACGCATCCCAGTACGATCAGCTACCGCAGCCCAAACGTTTGGTGCGACAATTCGAGTGGCCATTAAAATCGCCAATAAAAAGCCTATCTCTTGGGCATTGAAACCTCGGCCATCAAAAAACACTCCCAAATAGGGAACCATGATGCCAAGAATAGAAAAAAAGAAGAAATAACAAGCGCTGAGCCAGCGTAAATCTGGCTCAGCGCGTTTAACTGAAGGCATTATCGCATTCCGATTACAGGGGTTTGGCTAGTCACATCATGATTTTGCGCACGATGTCTTAATAAATGGTCCATCAACACAATTGCCAACATTGCTTCAGCAATAGGCACTGCGCGAATGCCGACACAAGGATCATGACGACCTTTGGTGATCATATCGATTGTTTCACCTTGCACTGTCATGCTTTGCCCTGGAACACTAATGCTTGAAGTAGGCTTTAGTGCAATATGAGCAACCACAGGCTGGCCAGATGAGATCCCGCCCAATACGCCACCAGCATGGTTCGACGCAAAACCTTGTGGCGACATTAAATCACGACCTTCAGACCCCTTTTGAGTGACAACGCCAAAACCATCACCAATTTCAACGCCTTTAACTGCATTTATGCCCATTAACGCATGGGCAATATCCGCATCGAGGCGATCAAATACCGGTTCGCCTAATCCCACCGGAACACCAGTGGCAGCAACGGTAATTTTGGCACCAATTGAGTCACCAGATTTACGCAAGCCACGCATATATTCATCTAATGCATCGAGTTTACTGGCATCAGGGAAGAAAAATGCATTCTGTTCAATTTGAGTTAAATCAATTGTGTCAGCACTTATAGGTCCGAGCTGGGCAAGATAGCCATGAATGTCAATACCATGAACTTGCTTGAGGTATTTTTTTGCTACCGCACCAGCGGCTACTCGCATTGCTGTTTCACGTGCAGACGAACGACCACCACCACGGTAATCGCGCATGCCATACTTTTGTTGATAGGTATAATCTGCATGACCTGGACGAAACGTGTCTTTAATGTCTGAATAGTCTTGGCTACGTTGATCGGTATTCTCAATCAACAAACCAATAGAGGTGCCTGTGGTTTTTCCTTCAAACACGCCTGACAAAATTCTTACTTCATCAGCTTCACGGCGTGCCGTTGTGTAACGTGACGTGCCAGGACGACGTCGGTCTAAATCATGTTGCATATCTTCAACAGTTAGCTCCAGTCCAGGAGGACAACCATCAATGATACAACCTAGAGCAACACCATGGCTTTCACCAAATGTTGTAACTACAAAATTTTGACCAATACTATTTCCTGACATGCGCGTTAACTACCTCTATTAATTATTCACTTCATTGAGTGCGATTCTTGTCGCTATTATTCACTATCTTTATAGATGGCGAAAAGTGATTCATTTTCAACTAGCTGATCACGGGTTAACACAAACACGCCATCACCGCCAAATTCAAAATCAACCCAAGTAAACGGCATATCAGGATATTGCTCAATCAAATGCACCATTGAATTACCGACTTCAACGACCAGCAAACCCGTTTCTGTTAAATAATCTGCCGCATTGGCTAAAATACGCTTGGTTAAATCTAACCCATCATTACCAGACGCTAATCCTATCGCAGGCTCATGATGATATTCTTCAGGCATATCACCAATATCTTCAGCATCAACATAGGGAGGGTTAGAGACAATTAAGTCGTAATGCTGACCTTTAGGGATCGCCGAGAATAAATCGGATTGCATCGGGAAAACACGCTCCAACACACCTAAAGATTCAATATTAATTTGTGCAACTTCAAGTGCATCTTCACTAATATCTAACGCGTCAACTTCGGCATCTTCAAATGCATAAGCACAAGCTATGGCAATACATCCACTGCCGGTACATAAATCCATAATTCGATTAACCGGCTTATTGTATAACCAAGGGCTAAATTGATTATTAATCATTTCGGCAATGGGTGAACGCGGTACAAGTACACGTTCATCTACGTAAAATTCAAGCCCAGCAAAGTTAGCTTTATTGGTTAAATACGGTACAGGCAAACGTTCACGTACACGACGAATAATCAACTCAACGATTTTGTGTTTTTCACTGCTGGTTAAGTTACTTAAAATAACCTGCTGGCCGACTTCTTCGGGTAAGTGTAGAGCATGAAAAACCAATGCAATCGCTTCGTCCCAAGCATTATCGGTTCCGTGACCATAATAGATATTGGCGTCATTAAAACGACTGACAGCCCAACGCAACATATCAGCGATAGTACGCAACTCAGTGACAGCTTCATCTACAAAGATCTTATCCAAAACACACTCCTTAAAAATTGTTCTACGCTATTGTAACTGATGTCTATTAAGATGACCTAGAATTCAATACAATACGCCCATGAAAGACGATAATTATCCAGACTTATCGCTGTTTAGTGCATTAATCGAGGGTATCAAACCGCTAAAGCAAGATACTCACCACTTTAAACAGCCTGTCAAAGACAAACAACAATTCGAAATAAAAGAACAGCAGATCCATGCTGACAGTTATTTTTCGGATACATATCAGCCGCTTCTGCCGGTCGATGGTCCTATGCGTTGGATTAATACCAACACAGATAAACATGAATTAAAACGCTTAAGACGAGGAGATTACTCACCCGATCTATTGCTTGATTTACACGGCATGCGACAAGCTGAAGCCAAACTTGAATTAGCCGCACTTATCCAAGCATGTGTTAAACAAAACACTGTATGTTGCTGCGTGATGCACGGTTATGGGATGGGAATTTTAAAGCAGCAAACACCAATGTGGTTAGCCCAGCATCCAAATGTGAAAGCATTTCATCAGGCACCAAAGGAATGGGGGGGGGATGCGGCGTTATTGGTATTAATTGATATTGGTGATCAGCCTCACCGACGTTAATCGATAATAGCAAAGGATAAAAAGGTAAGTGTTCACTTACCTTTATTGACACGGGCCAATAGCAACCTGATTAAAATTAGGCAACTTGATGTGGCGCGGTCATAGCCACAAAACTGCCTTGCATGCCATGTTTGTCAATATGAGCGACTGCGGACGTAGCAAACAAAGGCGGTTCAATACCCGCAACAAGTTCACTGACCATAAAACCTAAAATAGGCATGTGAGCAATCACTAAAACATTATCGGCTTTATACTGTTCTGCATAAGCCAATATAACGTCCACAGCCATTTTCGGATCACCGGAAGGTGTAACATCATCTAACACTAACCATTTGCGAGGTTCAGATAAATGCCGACTAATTTCTTGCCAAGTTTGCTGCGCTCGCAAATAAGGACTGACGATGACCAAATCAAAATGGCTGACCTGCTTTGCTAACCAGTTAGCCATTAACCCCGAATGAACGCGGCCAGCATCAGTTAACTTACGTTCTCTGTCTGACGATGCATCAAAACTCGCTTCGCCATGGCGCATCAAAAATAGTTGCATACTTCTCTCGTGATGTTCTTATTATCGTTCTTAGCCAATTGTAGCGTCAATCATCGCAACAACAAACCTAGTATTGAGGTTATTTCGATAAACTTTAGTCGATAATTGCATAAAACAGGCTAAGGTAATTTGCTAAAAAGTAATAACAAGATCAATATATAACAAGTTATGTTATCTGGAGCCTCCTCTTGCCCGAAATTCCAGCAGTTTATAAAAGTCAAAATGACCATCGCCAGTACCAATATCGGGTGTTGAACAATCAACTTCGAGTATTACTGGTTGAGGATATGCAATCAAATCAAGCTGCTGCCTCAATGGCGGTTAGCGTAGGTCATTTTGATGACCCCGTTGAGCGACCAGGTATGGCACATTTTCTTGAGCATATGTTGTTTCTAGGTACAGAAAAATACCCCGATTCAGGTGAGTACCATGCTTATATTAATCAACATGGTGGTAATAATAATGCTTGGACAGGTACAGAACAAACAAACTTTTTCTACAGCATAAATGCTGAAGCTTTAGAAGGTTCGTTAGATCGATTTAGCCAATTTTTTATTGCCCCAAAATTTGACTTAGAATTAGTTGACCGAGAAAGGCAAGCAATAGAATCAGAATTTAGTTTAAAGTTAAAAGATGATATTCGCCGAGTCTATCAAGTTCAAAAAGAAATGGTGAATCCCAAACACCCCTTCTCGAAGTTCTCTGTGGGTAATCAAGCCACCTTAGCGGGTAACCAAACCGTTATTCGAGATGAATTACTGGCTTTTTATCAACAACATTATAGTGCTAATATTATGACATTGTGTGTTGTCGCGCCACGGACTCTCGCTGAGCTAGACACCATCGTAGAACAATATTTTTCCGATATTATTAATAGAAATGTAAGTAAACACTATCCACCCGAAGCACTAATAACAACAGATCAAAAACAAAAACATATACAAATAGTACCGTTAAAAGAACAAAAAAGAGTCAGTATTTGTTTTTCACTCCCAGAGATAGACCAATTTTATAAACGTAAACCCCTCACCTTCATCAGTCACTTACTCGGTAATGAAAGTCCGGGAAGTTTACTGTCTTATTTAAAAATACAGGGACTAGCTAATAATTTATCTGCTGGCGGTGGTGTTAATGGTTACAATTTCAAGGATTATTCAATCAGCATACAATTAACCGACAAAGGTTTTGCAGAGCTTGATAAAGTCGTAACCTGTGTTTTTGAGTACATCGAACTGATTAAGCAACAAGGTTTACAAGCATGGCGTTACCAAGAGCGTGCCAACCTTCTTGATACAGCATTTCGATTCCAAGAACAAATCAAAACGTTAGACTTAGCCAGCCATCTCAGCATCAACATGCACCATTACGATATTGAAGACACTATTTACGGTGATTATCGCATGGATGAAATGCTCGAAGATGAAACAAGATACCTGCTTTCAATGATGTCAGCCGACAATATGCGCCTTCTAACGGTAGCGAAAGAATCTCAAGTTGAACAACAGGCTAAGTGGTACGACACTCCATACCAAGTCAGGCCACTATTACCAGAACAAATCGAGCTTTGGTCTACAGTTTCGATTAGAGATGCACTCAAACTTCCAGAACAAAATCCATTTATTGTCGAAAATCCTCAAGCTCGAGCAGATAAAAGCAGCACACCTGTACCAATTATTGTATCTGAAGGGGATGGTTACCGTATATGGCATAAAAAAGATGATGAGTTTAATGTCCCTAAAGGACATTTATATCTATCGTTAGATTCAGACCAAGCGAGTTCTACGCCAAAACAAGCCGCATTAACGCGATTATACGTCGAAATGCTTATCGATTACCTGACAGAACCAACTTACCAAGCTGAAGTCGCAGGCCTTAATTACAACATCTACCCCCACCAAGGCGGTATTACGCTGCATTTAACTGGTTTTACCGGTAATCAAGAAAAACTATTAACCTTAATCATCAATAAAGCACGCGAACGTAATTTTACTGAACAGCGCTTTAACATGATAAAAAACCAAATTTTACGCAGTTGGAATAATGTTGCTCAAGCCAAACCAATATCACAATTATTTACCAGCTTAACCGTCACACTGCAAAAAAGAAGTTTTGAACCTGCAAGAATGGCTGAAGAATTATCAATGCTAACCCTTGATGATCTACATAACCATGTCAGCGCATTCTACAAGAAAATCTACCTTGAAGGTTTAGTCTACGGAGATTGGCTTGTCGAAGAAGCACAACAACTAGGCAAACGCTTGCAGCATCTGTTGTCATTAGTCACCAAACCAAGCGCAGAATCCTCCCGCGAACTCATAAACCTCGACAAAAGAGGCTCGTTACTTCGCGAAAAAAGCATTGAACATCAAGACAGTGCAATTATTGTGTACTATCAATCACGCACTGCAACCCCTGAGCGTATGGCGTTATTCAGCCTATTAAACCATACAATGTCATCAACCTTTTTTCACGAACTACGTACCAAACAACAATTGGGCTACATGGTTGGAACAGGATATTTACCGTTAAATAGACATCCAGGAATGATTTTTTATGTGCAATCGCCAACAACAGGACCGAGGCAACTACTCGAAGCCATCGACGAATTTATTGCAGATTTTAATTATGCTGTAATGCAAATAACCAACGAGCAATGGGAAAGCACTAAACAAGGCATGATAAGCCAAATAATGGAACACGATACCAATCTAAAAACACGCAGCCAACGATATTGGGTAAGCTTAGGAAACCGCGATTATGCATTTAATCAACGTGAAATGGTTGTAGCCGAAGTTGAAAAACTCACAAGAGCCCATTTAATTAAATTTATGGTAGCCCATATGCGCAGTAAAAATTGTGACCGCTTAGTATTGTTTAATGGCGGAGAACAGCACCACAGTCAAGCTAGCCTTCGCTCCAACAACATGATCGTAGATTTAAAGACATTTAAACAACAGGCAGAAAAATTTCAGTTTTAGCGCATTCACGGCGAAGTAATACCCTCAAGGTAGAAAAATGATTTAGACACATAAAATGTAACAGCCGACGTTAACAGTATAGGTGACCATATAAAACATTCGCAGGATGTAACTAATTGATTAAAAAATAACTCTATGTAAATTTAATCGTAATAATAGGGTAATAATCTATCAATCGAACCTTTTTTGTTAACATGTTTTTGACAAAGGAGCTGCTTTCTGAAAAAGTAGACAATTCATCAACTTCTTTGCGGCATCAAAAGAGAATAAGTATAAATCTATGCCTAAAATTTTACTTTTTATCTGTGCTTATTTTATTTTTAGCTTCAGCGTTACGGCTATTGAAGCAGATAACACAGAATCAAATTTCGATCTTCTTTTAAACCACACAAACTATGGGGTTGCAGATGGTTTATCACAAGAAACGGTTACTTCTATAGTAGAAGATCAAGAAGGATATGTCTGGATTGGTACGATAAATGGTTTGAACCGTTTCGACGGCAACGAGTTTAAACAGTTTTATGCCGATGATAAGGAAAACTCTTTACCAAGTTCTTTTATTCGAAATTTACTTATTGATAACAATGGAGAGCTGTTGATTGGTACGGATAAGGGTTTGGTACAATTTGATAAAGATACAAACTCTTTTTCAAGAAACCAGATCTCAATGTTAATAGGAGAACAAGCTATATGGTCTATATCTAAGCAGAATGGTGAGATATTTATTGGATTAAACAACCGAATTATTTCTTATAAAGATATAAAAATGGATGTTTTTGATTTTAAAAATATAGAAATAGGAGAAGTAAAAAATATAGTAAGAATCAAAGAGTCAATTTTTTTAAGAAATTATGATGGAGATATATTTAGACTGACAGAAAATGAACTGTTAAAAATTTTATCATCTTCTAATGAAATGACAATTATAGGAGAGAAACTGATCGCATCCACTGCTCATGGATTATTTGAACTCAATAACAAACAAAAAAAAATATCAAATTTAGACTTTACCGCTATTGAAGTGAATACAAAAGAAAATGTAAGGGAAATAGTAGGAATCAGTAAAAACATTTTATACACAATAAAGTTAAGCGGTACAAAAATAAAGCATTTAAAGATCGGGACTTTAGATATAAAACAAGAGAGGTTGAATAAAGCCTTTATTAAAAATGGTAACAACATATACATTTCTAATTACATAGATGGTTTCTTTGAAATATCAAAACAAAAAAACTATATAAAAAAAATAAATATTCCAGAAAAAAACATTTGGTCAATGACCATTAATGAAAGCGATATTTACTTAACTAACAATGAGAGCAACCTTTACAGATACAATAAGAACTTTGAACCAGCCGGCGTTGAATCAATAAAAACAAATCATGGGCCAAAATCTATCACCTCGATCAACAACAATATATTTATTGGTTCAGCTGACGGATTAATAATTAAAAACAAAATAAATTCTAATGAAAGAAAAATACTAAACAAGGTAATTTTTAACGTTCGACTGTTTAACGATAAAGTTTATGCATCTACATTTGACGGTTTTATTTTTATATTTAATTCTATTGGCGAAAATATTGAAGTTCTAGATACAAATACTGGATATCCTATATATGATACATTACTTATAGGAGACACACTTTGGATAGCATCTCAAAGCGGCTTGATTTCGTATAAGAACAATCAATTTGAAAACCTATTTAATAAAGATTTTGTTTTTAACATTACAGAAAACAATGGCAGCATTTATTTTGGCACTAGAAACGCTATACTCTCTGTTGAAAACAAGAAAATAACAACCGTTTTAAATAGAAAGAAAATCATTTATTCTCTTATCAGTGTAGGAGCTACACTTACAGCAACTTCAAATAGAGAAGTAATAATTGTAGATCTGAAAGAAAACCGAAATTATATACTTCCAATAAACCATGGTTCATTTAAAGATTACAACACTCAATCCGCACTAAAAATTGGAAATAAAGTTATACTTGGCAGTTACCAAGGTTTGAGTTTAATAGACCCTCAAGAAACAATTGCAAAATTAAAAAATGATATAAAAAGAAAAGTAAACCTTGAAGAATTACTATTATTTAATACTCCTGTGGAAATAGGTAGTTCAATCTTACCTATGCCTTTAAATAGTTCAAAATCAGTAGAATTAAAATACTCAGAGTATCCTTTTACAATAAAATTCAACATATTAGGGGAAACAAATCAGAATTTTGAATTTTTTTATTATTTGGAAGATTTAGAAAATAGCTGGCTGTCCACTAAAGGTAATAACACTGTTACATATACAAGTCTCTCTTCCGGAAAGTATACGTTTAAAATTTATGCTGTAAATAGATTAACAGGTAACAAAACAGATGTGAGATATCTTCCAATAATTATTACCCCACCGTGGTGGTTATCGAAAACTGCGATATTTATTTATACATTTTTTATTTTAATTGTAATTTCGTTAATAATAAAATCAATTATTCGTCGTCGTCAAACACAAAAACAAATAGCCCAGAGTGAAGAACGTTTAAAATTATCATTGTGGGGTAGTGGCGATGAAATGTGGGATTGGGATATCGAGAGTGGTAAAATTTACCGCTCCAATATTTGGGGTTCTTTAGACTTTCCTCAAGATGGACGTCGATCTGGTAACCCTGAGGAAGAAAGTAATATCCATCCTCTTGATAGAGAGCGAGTAACAAAAGCATTAAACGATCACTTTAATGCGTTAACTGATCACTTCGAAATCGCGTATCGAGTCAAAGCACGCGACCAACAATGGATATGGATATTAGACAGAGCTAAAATAGTTGAGCGAGATCAAAAAGATCAACCTCTTCGAATGACTGGTACCATCAAAGATATCAATAATATAAAACAAGCTGAAGAACAATTGCGCTTGTTTGCTAGAGCAATTGAAAATATCTCTGAAGGAATGTTTATTCTCAATGAAAAATATCAATTTGTTGAAGTCAATAATGCTTGTTGTGAACTCACCGCTTCAACAAAAGAAAAATTTGTTAATGAAACACTCAATTTCAATCGTTACCCAGCCAGTTATTCTGAACAAATTAGAAACTTGCTAAAGCAGCAAGGTCGCTGGAGCGGTGAGATTGAAGCAAGTAAAGGTAAAGACGGCTTCTTCTTAATGGAGCTAACGATCGATGCTATATACAATGAACAAGGCGAGACAAGTCATTATGTTGCCGTTTTTTCTGATATTACCCGCCGTAAACAACAAGAAGAAGAACTTAGAAAGTTAACCAATAATGATTTACTAACAGGATTACCTAATCGCTCTAGTCTACAGGTGACTTTAAGTAACCTAGTGAAAAAAGATATTCATCACACCTTAATGGTACTTGATTTAGATAATTTTAAACGTATTAACGACTCTTTAGGACATCAAATTGGTGATCACCTATTAATTGGTGTCGCTGAGCGCATAAAGTCAATCATTCCCAAACATGCCAGTTTGTATCGGCTTGGCGGGGATGAGTTTGCTCTACTGGTCGATCAAAACTCGGACATAGGCTCATGTGCGGCAATTGCCAACCAAATCATTCAATGCCTTAAACCTGCATTTACAGTTAATAATGAAACGTTGGTTCTCGGTATTAGTATTGGTATTGTGCTTTACCCTGAAGATGAACAAAACGAACAAGCCTTATTACGTAAAGCTGATATTGCAATGTATCACGCTAAATCGGGTGGCGGAAACCGTTATCAATTCTATTCTGAATCATTAAACCAAAATGCATTACGTCAGCTGGAAATTGAAAGCTTAATTAGAGAAGCGCTCAAAGACGATTTATTTGAAGTTTATTATCAACCTAAGATTGATGTAAAAAAAGATCACCTTACAGGAATGGAAGCACTAGTAAGGTTAAATCATCCGAAACTAGGATTGATTGGACCGAATGAATTTATTCCACTTGCAGAAGAAAATGGTTTGATCGTTGAGATTGGAGATGTTGTTTTACGCAAAGCATGCTTTGCAGCGCAGAAATGGCTGGAACAAGGACTATTTAGTGGTCGTGTTGCTGTCAATTTATCATCAAGACAGTTTGCTCTTCCTGATTTACAACAAAGAATAGAGTCAATTTTACGACTCACAAAGCTACCTGCGAAACACTTAGAACTGGAAATAACAGAAGGGACTGTGATAAAAAACCCTGAGCAAGCCATCAAAGTAATGCAGCAGCTATCGAAAATGGGCGTCAGCCTTGCACTAGACGACTTTGGTACTGGCTACTCCTCTTTATCTTACCTAAAACGATTCCCGATAAACTGTTTAAAAATTGATAAAACCTTTGTAGATGATATCGATAAATCCGATCAAGATTTAAAAATGGTCGATTCTATTATTACCATTGCTCATAATATGGGATTATACGTTGTAGGAGAAGGCGTTGAACAAACGGCACAACTCAATATATTAAAAGCACTTAATTGCGAGGAAATTCAAGGGTATATCTATAGTAAACCAATAAAAGAAGCTGATTTTGAATCAATGCTAAACGCAAATAAATTAAAATATGAGTCATTAAACGGTACTGTAATGAAAAAATAAATAATTCTCTCTTATATTTGGCATGACAAATGCTAATACAAGTCCAGTTGTCAAAATAATATTGTTATTTAACCCTGAGCTTGAATTACTAAACATAAGAGAGATTAAAAATGATTAAAGGAATAATTACAGTAGCGGTTTTATCGGCATTATCTGTTGGTAGCTATGCAATGGTAAATGGAATTGAAACGCATGAAGCTAAAATCCCTGGTCTTAAAGTCCTAGACACTCAAGTAGTTAAAATCCCTGGCCTTAAAGTTCTAGACACTCAAGTAGCTAAAATCCCGGGCCTTAAAGTCCTAGACACTCAAGTGGCTAAAATCCCAGGTCTTAAAGTTCTAGACACTCAAGTGGCTAGAATCCCAGGTCTTAAAGTTCTAGACACTCAAATGGCTAAAATCCCGGGTCTTAAAGTTCTAGACACTCAAGTGGCTAAAATCCCGGGTCTTAAAGTTCTAGACACTCAAGTGGCTAAAATCCCGGGCCTTAAAGTCCTAGACACTCAAGTGGCTAAAATCCCAGGTCTTAAAGTCCTAGACACTCAAGTGGCTAAAATCCCAGGTCTTAAAGTCCTAGACACTCAAGTGGCTAAAATCCCAGGTCTTAAAGTTCTAGACACTCAAATGGCTAAAATCCCAGGTCTTAAAGTTCTAGACACTCAAGTGGCTAAAATCCCGGGTCTTAAAGTTCTAGACACTCAATTGGCTAAAATCCCAGGTCTTAAAGTTCTAGATACTCAAGTGGCTAAAATCCCAGGTCTTAAAGTTCTAGATACTCAAGTGGCTAAAATCCCAGGTCTTAAAGTTCTAGATACTCAAGTGGCTAAAATCCCGGGTCTTAAAGTTCTAGACACTCAAGTGGCTAAAATCCCAGGTCTTAAAGTCCTGAACACCCAAATAGCTTAAGGAGATTCCTATGTTTACTTCTCTAAAAATAGCACTTGGTTTAGCAAAACCTGCTCGCAAGAAAGTGAAATTACCTGATGGGTTAAATCACCTTGAAGTCATCCAAGCAAGATCTTGGTGGAAGTAATGAGTAAAATATAGTTAACCATCCGTATTAAAAAAGGAGCATTAGCTTAATGCCGTTCACTTAAGGTGAGCGGCACTTTTTCTTTTTGCTACCGGATACTTGTTTTTACTGACTTTTAAGCAGCGTGGATAACTCCTCTCTCGCTTGCCTTCTAACTTAAATTGTTTGGCATTT
>NZ_JBSQBN010000099.1:0-17423 GCF_053850585.1 Shewanella sp. A22 | reverse complement strand
CTCTCAGGTATTCCACTTCTGTGTTACATCGATTTAAAAGGGAACAACCATTTCTACATCAATGTGCCTTGAATTGAAAAACCTGAGAGACTCTGAACTGACCAGATATTTAATGAGATTGGTATTAGATTGTGCAGCATTGGGCGATAGCTACGCAATTTCGCCCCTGCGATTTTGCCTGATATAAAGCTTTATCTGCCCGTTCAAGTAGGCTGTAGGTAGTGTCTTCGACACAATATTGGGCAACACCTAAACTGATGGTGAGAGCCATGCCTTGTATATTGTGCTGGGCAATATACAGCCTGAGCCTTTCGGCTAATTCACTGGCATCTGTTATCGTTGTATTGGGCAATACCACTACAAATTCTTCACCACCCCAACGGGCTAATAAGTCATCATTACGCATTTGACTTTGTAGTAATTGTGCTAATTCACACAACACTTTGTCACCTATTAGATGACCGTGATTGTCATTAATTTGCTTAAAGTGGTCAATATCGATAATGGCTAAGGATATCGGAGATAATGAGGTTTCTGCGATATAGGCTGATGAAGATGTTGTGGCACTATTTTCGGAAACCTTGCTGGTAGAGGCTGGTTTAGTTAGTGTACTTTTAGTGGTGATCGTGTTGGCATTTTCAGCTGAAATGGTTAATAGTTTTTCAAGTGCTACATCAAGTTTTTCACGGTTATATAATCCAGTCAGTTTATCTATTTCAGCCATTTTTTGGATTTCTAAATTACGTAATGCCAGTTTTTTATAGGCAGAAAATCGGGTTTTCTCATAAAAACGAAATAACAGAATTTGGCCTATAAACACTTCAATCACATTTAATATTGATCCTGTTCCAATCGTCGTTGTATTCGGTATTTTGGTTTGCAGATATACCAGATAGACGCACACACTAAAGCAGATACATGTAATAAAGGTTCCCCATCTTCGGCCTATTAGGAAGAAGGAAAACGGTGGAATGAGGGTTGCCCAAATGAGTGAATGGGCATGACCTTTAGCCGCTATGACAAACAGCATTATTAAGCTGACAGCCATCAGTGTGACAGCCCATGATGTTCGTTTTACGTGCCCGGTTCTGCGAAAACTATAGTAAATCCCCAAAGATAAGGTTAATCCCATTGCGTCGATTAATGCGTATTGATAGGTTTTAAAATACAGCAGGTTTATTAGCATCAAGATCAGACAAAAGCAGGTCGTGGCGAGCAACGAATGTTCTATTAAGCGAATACGCCAGTAATCAGGATGATCCGGCGGGAATTGAGGAAACTGTTTGTACCAGTACTGTATCATTAGCGTCGTTCCGTGGTTTATGAGCTCACGCAGTACGGCGAACCTCGATAATCATTGGTATAACCTTAAGAATAGTCATAAATAAAAAAATAGCCGTCTTAGAGACGGTTTTTTAGCGCAAAATTATTATACGTTTTCTGACTTATCACGAGAACGCATTTAAGCACGCTCCTGTGTATGGCCACGTGCTTACCGGAAAGTATTTTGACTGATTTTTGAGAAGGGGGGGAGTTAAAGTTGATGGTTTAGAATGTTAAACATGAGCCTTTGTGATGAATTCAATACGGCCAAATTGTTTGTTTTTGCCCATATACATCTCTGATTGTAAAACCATACGGTAATTGGTTATATACGTTTGAATTCTTGAACCGCAGGAGCTGGCAACGTATGATGCGTTTTTTGTTTTGACAGCCCGACAATATGCGCCATTTAACGACACGCTATCACCCCGAAACACCTAAAGATTTTATTGATAATAATCAGTCAACTATGTTGACGCGTCTAGCCGCCAGAGCGATAGTGCTGCGGGGAAATTGTATTTTGATGTTGTACACACAACGTTATCATGATTATTCACTGCCTGGTGGTGGCGTAGATGAAGGTGAGCAAATTGAACAAGGTTTAGTGCGTGAGCTTAAAGAAGAAACGGGCGCTAAAGTTGTCGGAGAAGTGAGCCCCTTTGGTTTGTATCAAGAATATCGCCCGTGGCGACGAGATGGCTATCAATCGGTTAACATGCTGTCGTATTGTTTCGTGTGCACTATTGCGGATGAATTGGGGGATACTCAGTTTGAGGCCCATGAAATCAACAATGGTATGGCGCCAGTTTGGATGGACATTGATGAAGCCATTCAACACAACCTCGACACCATGAAAAACAGCAACAAAAAAGGTTTATCGATAGAACGAGAAACCTTTTTGTTGAAGCTAATTAAACAAGAATTATTGGCTTAAAATATCAACTTAGCCTATTCATTCTTGTCTGGATTGTGACGCAGATGTCACCACGTTAATATCATTATGCGCGAACTTGGCCTACACCACTCACGAGATACTTTTCGGTGGTTAGTGACTCAAGACCCATAGGGCCATAGGCGTGCAATTTGCTGGTGGCAATGCCAATCTCAGCACCTAAACCTAATTCACTGCCATCAGAGAAACGAGATGATGCATTAACCATGACAACAGATGCATCAACAGTACGTTGGAAACGTGCCGCTGTCTGTGCATTTTGAGTACAAATCACTTCAGTGTGGTGACTGCCAAAACGGCGAATATGATTAATAGCATGATCAAAATCAGTGACTTGTCGAATCGCAATTTCTAAATCTAAATATTCTTGACCAAAATCATCATCGCTAATAACGTTGGCACGCTCAAAGTATTGTTGGGCATTTTTACTGACATTAATTCGCACTTTATGTGCTGCTAACTCAGCCGCCACTTTAGGTAAAAATGCAGCTGCTACGTCCTGATGTACAAGTAATCCCTCTAAGGCATTACATACTCCAGTACGTTGAGTTTTACCATTAAGCAGCAAAGACATCGCAATATCAAGGTCGGCATCTTTATCAACATACAAATGGCAAACACCTTTAAAATGTTGAATAACAGGGATTTTACTATTATCCGTTACAAAATTAATCAAGCCTTCGCCGCCACGTGGAATAATGACGTCGATATAATCACGTTGCTGCATTAGTTCGAGCATTAATGCACGATCAGGATCAGGCACAACGGTGATTAATGCGGGTGGTAATTGATAGACCTCGAGTACATTTTGTAAAATTGATGCAATCATTTTACTTGAATGCAACGCCTCTTTACCACCACGTAAGATAACCGCATTACCTGACTTAAAGCACAATGCACCGGCATCGGCAGTCACATTAGGTCTTGCTTCGTAAATCATACATACCACACCGAGTGGTACACGCATTTTACGAATACTTAATCCATTTGGTCGCTGGCCTAAATCTCGTTCTATTCCCACAGGATCGGGTAGCGATGCAACGGTTTCAATACCAGCAGCCATAGACTCAATACGTTCATCGTTCAAGGTCAGTCGGTCTACCATTGCAGCGCCTATGTTGGCACTTTCTGCATTGGCTAAATCCAATATGTTGGCTTTAATAATTTCGTCACTGTGAGCCCGAAGTGCACGAGCCATGTCGAGTAAAATTGTATTTTTTACTTGCTCGTCTAGTACAGCAAGGGTTTGCGCCGCAGTGGCTGCATTTTGAGATAAGGTCTTAATTAAACTCATATGTGCTCCAATATGGCGATGTTTTTGTCAGAGATCAGTGGGCCTGTTTTTTGTTGGGCATTGTTGGCAAATTCACGATCTTCTTGATCAGCAATAAAATGTAATAAACAACTACTGTAGTTTGATTTGGCTTTTGCCAGTTTAGTGCCATCGCCTTTGCGCACTAATACAGTATCACCGACGGAAAAGTTGCCTCTCACGGCAACCACATCGTCACTGGTCAGTTGGGTATCATGTTCTTCAAGATCGGCACTAAAGTCATTTTCGACAATGAGCTCGCCTTGAACCTGTGAGGTATGGGTCATCCAATGTAAGTGTTCTTGCATTGGGATATCGTAAGGCGTAAATAACGTGCCTGGATTTTGACCTTTCAAAAGTTGATTAAAAGTGTCAGCGTCGAAACCATCGACAATCATAGTTTCAATACCGTGTGAAATGGCTTTTTCGGCCGCTTCTATTTTGGTTTGCATGCCGCCGGTGCCGACACTGCTAGTTGCGCCGCCAGCCATTGCATAGATGTCGGCATTGATTTCACTGACTTGCTTAATTAACGTGGCATCTTCATGTAAATTTGGGTTTTTAGTATAAAGCCCTTTTACGTCAGAGCAGATAATTAACGCATCTGCATCCGCCGCCGCGGCTACCATTGCAGATAGATTATCGTTGTCACCTACACGTAATTTTGCTGCGGTGACTGCATCATTTTCATTAATAATGGGGAGCAGCCCATGTTCTAACAGGGTGAAAATAGTATTTTTAATACTAATATAGCGATCGCGATCGCGTAAATCACCGTGGGTAAGTAAAAGCTGTGCCGACGGAAAGTCAAATAACTTGTCCCACGTGGCCATCATGTCGGCTTGACCCGCTGCAGCCATTGCTTTTTTAAGTGATACGCTTGGATCGGTCACATCAGAAAAACGATGTTTTCCTGCAGCGACGGAACCCGATGAAACCAAAACGACTTGGCAGCCTTGGGCGCGACAAGTGGCAATGAATTGTGCAATACCCAATAAATAATGACTGCTACAGCCTTGTTGGTGGGGCGCAATAAGTGCGCTTCCCACTTTAACGACAATGCGTTTCCAATGTGAAGTTGACATTATATTTCCTTAGTTATTTCTGCTCAGCTAATACACGGCCGGCTTCATGGAAGGTATCAACTGTTTTATCGCAAGGGTCGCTGTCTAATGCGCTGGTAACCCAAATCACTACACTGCTAACAATAAAGCCGGGGATCATTTCGTACATTACGCTTGATAGGACTTTACCGTCTGCCAGTACTGGTGCATATATCCAAAACAGAACGGTGGCGGCACCAGAAATAATGCCTGCAACAGCAGCTTTATGAGTTAAATTGTGCTTATAAAGACTGAACAAGATTAATGGACCAAAAGCGGCACCAAACCCTGCCCAAGCGTTACTGACTAAAGACAGAATGCTGTTTGAGCGATCAAGGGCTAATAAACTTGCGACTATGGCGACACCGGCTACACCATAACGTCCCATTTTTACCATTTCTTGTTCTGTTGCTTCTTTCTTTGAAATTACGCGGTAGATGTCTTCTGTGAGTGAGCTTGATGATACTAATAACTGTGATGAAATGGTGCTCATAATGGCCGCTAAAATCGCTGCTAATAGGAAACCACTAACTAACGGGTGGAATAACAACTCAGAAAACACAATGAAGATGGTTTCTGGATCGCTCAATTTCATGTCGAATTTGTTGGCATAAGCAATACCTACAAGCCCGGTTGCCAATGCACCTACAATCGTGACGGTCATCCAACTCATGCCAATTCTTCGAGCCGTTTTAATATCGGCTACCGAACGAATGGCCATAAAGCGCACAATAATGTGTGGCTGACCAAAATAGCCTAATCCCCAAGACAGACTTGATATTAAACCTAACATGGTGACGTTTTGCATGGCATCAGAAAAGTGTGGAATAGACTCATAGGCAAACCCCATCATTTTATCTGCCGTAGTAAACTCTTGGTAAGCCACAACAGGCACCAAGACTAAGGCGACGAACATGATACAACCTTGCACAAAGTCGGTTAAGCTGACAGCTAAAAAGCCACCTAATAAGGTGTACGACACAACCACTGCTAAAGTTACAACAAGCCCTAACTCGTAGCTTAAATCAAATGCAGAAACAAATAATTTACCGCCAGCCACTAAACCAGCAGAAGTGTATAAGGTAAAGAAAATGACAATAATGACTGCAGCAATAATACGCACATTGCTGTTAGGCGCATGAAAACGCTTAGCAAAGAACTCTGGAATGGTGAGAGAGTTATTTGCGACTTCGGTATACACCCTTAATTTGGGGGCAACAACAAGGTAGTTAACTAATGCGCCAACTAATAAGCCTAACGCGATGTAGATGGTTTCGAAACCCACCAAAAACATTGCACCTGGTAATCCCATTAGCATCCAACCACTCATGTCAGATGCTCCGGCAGACAATGCTGTTACCTGCGGGCTGACTTTACGACCACCAAGAATATAACCCGATACATCGCTGGTTGATTGCTTATAGGCAAACAAGCCGATGCCAAGCATGACGAGAAAATAAACTGCTAACGAAACATAGGTTAAATAATGCATGAACTACTGGCCTCCTAACGCTTTGTTATTTTGAATCCCTTTAGGTTTCAACATGACAAAGAGATAGGTACTTAGAATGGCAAATAAGCACAGTAGTTGGGTCGCTTCTTTCAGCTTTAATGCTGACTTACGCCACACTTGTTTAATGAGATTTTCTTCCGTCTGAATGTCTGTCGACATTGTGCCCTCCTGAGCGTACTGAATAATTGGAATACCGATAAATAGGTAATAATGGCAATAAAAAAACCACTAAATTAGTTAGTGGTCTAATTATATTAACACTGTTTGATGGTTCATTTCCAATTTAATACTCGGTATTTGATTCTTTATGGGACTAATGCAACTAATTTACCGAGGTGTAAACGAGATGTGATCCGAGACAAAATAAAGTGTTGGTGCAGATTTATTAGTGAATAAAATCTTAAACTTATTTAGCGGATGATATTGGGGTAATGATAAAAACCCTTGTTTATTAGGGGGTGTGAACGATATTGTTGCAGTTGTTTGAATCGTGTTAGAAGTTAATCATGTTACACCTGTCTATATCGATATGCTGTTGACTACATTTATTTATACCCCCAAAAGACTAAATATACTTGGTTGAAAATAAATTAATTAACTTTAATTATTACAGTTCAAATTATTTTAATGCAAACTAAATACTGGCTTTGGTTGTTTGATATTTGTACATTTCGTTTTAGGTAAAGTTTTTATTGTTGATATTTGAGAAGCTCTTTTCGTGTTTTATATGTTTCATATTGCATTTAATTAGACGTTCGGTCTAATATGGTGCCATGAATGATATGATCACAAAACCTCGAAGAGGTCGGCCCCCTAAAGTGTCTCGAGAAAATCCAGATACTCGTGCGGCACTTATTCGAAGTGGCTTAGAGCAGTTGACTGAGCAAGGGTTTACCTCCTCAGGTATTGAACCTATTTTAAAAAAAGTGGCAGTACCGAAAGGCTCTTTTTACCATTATTTTGCCAGTAAAGAAGCATTTGGTCAGGCAGTATTACAAAACTATGCCGATTACTTTTTAAGGAAGCTAGAAATCCACCTGCTGGATGACACATTATCGCCGCTCATTCGGATCCGTCATTTTGTGGCAGATGCAAAGGCTGGCATGATCCGCTACCAATATAAGCGTGGTTGCCTGGTGGGAAATCTTGGCCAAGAAGTTGGCGTATTACCAGAAAGTTTTAGGCCACAATTAATTACAATATTCCAGAGCTGGCAAAATTGTTTAGCTGAGTGCTTAGAAATGGCGAAACAGCAAGGGCAAATTGCTACCGATGCTGATTGCCAATTATTAGCTGAGAATTTCTGGGTGGGTTGGGAAGGGGCGGTTAGCCGGGCAAAATTAATTGAAGATGCAGCACCATTAGATAATTTTTGCGATTTATTTATGGCTGCATTACCTAAATAAATTCAGTTGAGATAAAAAATTTAACTATTAATAGACGATCAGTCTAAATTAGGAGTAAACGATGTTTAATGGCATGTTGATTGAGAAAGATGAGCAAGGTTACCGCACCACAGTGAAAAACATTGATGAAACCGTGTTACCTGAAGGTGACGTCACCGTAAAAGTACTTTACAGCACGCTTAACTATAAAGATGCGCTAGCGATTACGGGCAAAGCTCCAGTGGTAAGAACATTTCCCATGGTGCCAGGAATTGATCTCGTGGGTATTGTGGAGCATAGCGAAAGCGATAAATTTGCTGCAGGCGATACGGTGTTATTAAACGGCTATGGTGTGGGCGAAACCCATTGTGGTGGTTTGGCTACCAAAGCGCGCTTAAAGAGTGAATGGCTTATTTCATTACCCAATGCGTTCTCACCACAACAAGCTATGGCAATTGGTACAGCAGGTTATACCGCTATGTTATGTGTGATGGCTCTTGAGAAAAATGGTGTAACACCAGATAAAGGTGAAGTACTCGTCACTGGGGCTAATGGTGGCGTGGGCAGTTTTGCTATCGCAATTTTGGCTAAGTTGGGGTATCACGTCGTGGCCTCTACAGGCCGAATGGATGAAAGTGATTACCTAAAAAAATTAGGCGCGAAGGACATTATCGATCGGGCAACATTATCAGAGCCCGGCCGACCATTGGCCAAAGAGCGTTGGGCTGGTGCTGTTGATTCTGTCGGCAGCCATACATTAGCCAACGTGTGCGCTAGTACTCAATATGGCGGAACGGTTGCAGCTTGTGGTTTGGCACAGGGGATGGATTTTCCCGCCAGCGTAGCGCCGTTTATTTTACGTTGTGTGACATTAGCGGGTGTTGACAGTGTTATGCGACCTTTACGTGATCGGATAGAAGCATGGCAGCGTCTAGGGGAGATCTTAGACGTTAGTGTTTTCAACGATATAGTTCATGAAATCAGTTTGACTGAAGCGATTGATGTGGCAAGCGATTTGTTGGCAGGTAAGGTACGCGGCCGTGTGGTTGTAGACGTTAACCGTTAAGCAAATTTGCCACTTGTTTTGCAACAGGGTGTGCACTTATTCGCTGTGACTCAAGTTGGTCAGTTAGAGGTTAACTGACCAACTTGAGAGTGGCGAACGGTTAAGTTGCTCACGTTTGGTCGGTAATGGTTGTTATCAGCAAACATTATTCATGCAAGATTTGATATGTCGAAATCTGGTACGTTCGCTGGCCATTGACACGGACACTGTAATATCGCCATATACAGACGAGTATTACAGCTCTTTGATCTGTGTATTCGGTACAATAAAACGATCAATAAAGACTTGTATCGGCATCGGTTTAGCAAATAAATAACCTTGTAAATAATCACAAGATAACTGCTTAAGCAGTTGGTGCTGTCCGGTCGTCTCAACCCCTTCTGCAACCACTTTAACTTTTAAGTTATGTGCCATCGTGATAATCGCTCTTACTAAAGCAATACTACTTTCATTGCTTTCCATATGCTTAATAAATGAACGGTCGATTTTCAAGATATCAATGTCGAGACGTTGTAAATAAGCTAATGATGAATACCCCACGCCAAAGTCGTCAATGGCGATATCGATACCATAATGCTTGAGTTGTTGCATGTGCTCTTGGATGGGCGAATTAGGGTCCATTAGGGTATTTTCTGTTACTTCAATAATAATGGCATCCCGAGGTAACTCATTTTTATTACACGCTAATATCCAATCATCAACCCATAAACCATCATGATCAATTTGCAGTGGTGAAGTGTTAACACTTACCTGCATAATCTTGCCCGACAGCTTATAAAAATGAGCAGCATCGTTAATCGCTTGTTCTCTTACCCAGCTACCTATGTCTTCTATTAAGCCATTTTGCTCGGCAATTGGAATAAATTCATTTGGGCCAATAAGACCTTGCTGTGGATGATTCCAGCGGATCAGAGCTTCTACTTTTTGAGTACTAATGCCGCACTGGTCAAAAATAGGTTGATAGAATAATACAAATTGATTGTGCTTGATGGCAAGACGAATATCATCTAAAAGTCGACGCTTTTCAATGGCTTGTTCTTCTATGTCATGGGAGAAAAACTCATATCGATTACGCCCCTTGCTTTTAGACAAGTACATTGCTTGATCGGCGTGTTTAACTAAATCTTCTACGCTACGTCCATCAGCAGGGTAGAAGGTTAAGCCAATACTCCCTGTGACATATACTTGGGCATCGTTAATATGAATGCATTGTTTTAGAGTGCTTTTAACTTTTTTGGCAATGGTTGCTGCTTGTTCTAAGTTTTTGACATCCTGAATAATTAACGTAAATTCATCGCCACCAAGACGGGCAACCGTATCTTGCTCCCTAACACATCGACGCAAACGCATTGCAACTTGATGCAATAATAAATCACCATAGTCATGCCCTAAGGTATCATTTACATCTTTAAAACCATCAAGGTCGATAAAAATGAGAGCAAAAACCATGTCATCAATTTCAATAAGAGACTGAAGTTTCTCATAAAAATAACGCCGATTGGGTAACTGGGTTAAACCATCTTGATAAGCGTATTCGTGTAATTGGAGATTGGCGTTTTCGAGTTCTTGAGTGCGCAGTGTTACTTCACTTTCAAGTGAGATTTCACGTTTTTCAATATTATCTAACATGCCATTAAAACAGGTTGTCAACTGGCCAATTTCATCTTGAGATTTTACCTGAGCGCGTAAACTATAATCCCGTGATGAAGTGATTTTTTGTGAAATATTAGTGAGGTATAGCATTGGACTCAAAAATTTTCGTCGTAAAAATAATGACAAAAAGAAGCTAGCAATGAAGGAGCACAGCAGGATTAACACAATAAACTGACCATAAAATGTCACCCGTTCGGTAAAGCGGCTGTCATCAACAACAATATGTAGATCTCCATATTTTTGATTATCGAGCGTTAACGGTGTTATCACTTGAGTAATATTAGTGAGATCGTCTTCGATGAGAGGTATTGATGAAGATCGTTTTGATAACGCTTTAGCTAAAACAGCATCATCAATGTTGGTCACAGAAATAGACAATACATCGGTTCTTAGCAAGATAGGGTTAATCAGTTCTTGGATGGCGTCATTATCATTGAAAAGCATGGCTGCAGTAATGTTTGGGGATAACATTTGTGACAAGCTTTGTAGGCTTTCAGTTTGTTCTTTTTTGGCTGAAGACAGTTCGAAAGCGCTAAATATTGATGACACAGTGAGAGTCGAAATGACGGCGACACTCATTAAAATGAACTGAAGTTTTTTACTAATAGTATTTAATGCGAAAAAATTTTTCATAGCATTAGTCATTCACAACTCGACCTAGGCGTAATACTTTTGAGCTCATTGTTATGCCTGACTGCTTTAATTGGTCAGGTGAGACTTCAAAACGTATTTTGCCACCGGATAAAAAGAAACGAATATGTCCACCTTGTTCAATAAAGTTGTCAGTTTCACCGACGATCATGACATCTGCAAGGCGTTTATTATTCAATTGCTGCCAAGCATCAATGGTATCGGCAGTGATAAATAAGATATTACATTGGTTTTGGTTGGTTTCTGTGGGAGAAACCTCAACCGTTTTTATGGGTAATCCATTGACTTTGCGACCTTTTAGCACTGCGCTAGCGATACTAATAAAATTGATATCAGGGCTGCACAGTGTGAAAGAGGTGGATGTGTTAGTGTGGTTTTGCCATTCACCGTAACGGGCAAAGTTAAATAAAAAGCCAGCTTTAAGGGCATATTCTTTTTCAATAGCACTCACACTTTGGCTTAGGGTAAGCAAAAGTGTGATGGTTAGGCAAAATAGCACTTGTTTAATGGTCAACATTAAGTCAATTAGAACTTTGCCGTAATTTTAAACGTGACAGTTTCGTCGATGTAATTTGGGCGAGTGTATGTTTCACCATAATTTCCATATTCAAGATGTGAGCCCGCAAACAGGTTTTTACCCATAATAGCGAAGGACCAGTTAGGGTGAAAAGTCCAATTCCAAGTTAAATCTAATGCGGTATAGTTGTCGGTGTTATAGGCATCGCTGTTTTCCACTCTAAGTGAAGCAAAAAGGCGATGGTTTTCAAAAAGTTGAATATCAGTTTTTGCAAATAATTGTTTGCTGATTGAATCATAACCAAAGCCTGGAAAGGTATTGGCCACTAGGTGGTAGTTAAACGTATTGTAGCTATAACCGACTTCGGCAGAAAATCGCTCAGAAGGCTGCCAAGACAACACAATATCACCCCCTTCAGTTGTGAGCTCCGCATTAGAGACCAAGTCGAAGTTTATGGATGTGGTGGTAAGCGCTTGTATGGCCGAATCAATCTGCCCAGCTTGTAACATTGCAAACACAGGGATGAACTGATCGACATTTGCATCGATTTCGAGCACGGCTACGTCATCGGAGTCAGTGTGATAAAGTGATAAGTCGAGTGCCCATGTCGCATTAGATAAGCGATAGCCCACTTCATAAGAAACGGACTTTTCTGACTTAACGTTATTATTCCCGTTTAAATAAGTGCGGATGTAATAAGTGTCTATTTCTGGTATTCCAGTGGTAATGGGTGAAACCTCTTCAACTCTTAAACCATCAATAATGAATCTATCGTTAAACAGAAGTAACGACGGTACCATGACGCTTTTTGATGCCGACAACCATATCACTTGGTTGTTGTGTGGTTTCCACACTAACTTTGCTAAAGGTTGGCTTTCCCAGCCAGTTAAATCGTTATGGTCAACTTTAACACCCATAATGAAGTCTAATTTATCAGTAATGAGGTTATATTGAACTTGTGCCAATGTGCCATATTGCTCAAGGTTGTCAAAACCATCGCCACTGAGTATAAAAGTGCTTTGTGCAAATGAAATGGCGTTGTAACGATAATTAAGTCCCCAATCAAATTGCAAGTCTTGGTACAAAAAGTTGATTTGGTAATCAAAGTCGAATGACTCGAACTTTTCTTGAATATAGGTTTGGTTTCCGCTTTGCTTTAACCACGATGTTTGTAGCATTTGGTTAGCAAAAGGCGAAATACGATTTTCTAACCGAGCCATTAAGCGCGAATCGGTGCGTTCTACCGTGCCGACAAACGACTGATTTCGGTTACTACTATCGATGACCCCGTTAAAGTTTTGCCCTAGTGTAGACTGCGTGATGTCGCCTTGAATAAAGCCTGACCATTGATCATTGGGGGTAAAATCGAATCGAGCTCCTGCTGATTGTTGTTCGGAAAAGTCAGCCGGTGCTATCCTTCTCCCTTTGTCTGATGCTTGTCCATCTTTAGCGTGTCCATATACTCTGAAACTGCCATTTTTACCGATATCGTCACCGTATCGAAGGTTGGTATCGACATTGAGTTGGTTACCACTGCTCACATCGACATGTACGCCTCTAGTATCGATACTGTTTTTGGTAATAATGTTAATCACGCCATTGGAGGCATTACTGCCCCATAGCAAACCGCCTTGGCCACGGATTACTTCAATACGTTCAATATCGTATAACGGTACGTTTAACGTTTCCCAATAAACGGTTGCATACTCTGGAGTATATAAACTTTGGCCGTCGATCATGACTAATAACTTGCTTGAAAAACGTGAGGCAACACCGCGAGACGAAATCGCCCATTGATTATTATCTAGTTGTCTAACGACTAATCCTGGAACCATTTTCAGCGCTTCTGGCACAGATGTTACACCAGAATGAGTGATTTGTTCTTTGGTTAATACATATATCGAGGAGGCTGTTTCGAAGGCCGATTGGGTTCTTTTCATTGCTGAAGTGACTTGTACATCCATCGCCATCAGTGAGTCTAAATCTAAATCAAGATTATTTAAGGATTCATCGGCTACAGCATAAGGCGAAATCATAATCAATAAGAACAAGTATTTTTGTGATAACTTCAAGCCTATGTCCTCGAAAATCATTGATGATAGTTTATTAATAATGGCGCGATTTTAACACACGCTGTTAACTTAATGTGAGTGCGCCTATCTCAATATACGGATTAATTCACCTTCTGTTAACGTAAATCATCGTTATTTTGTTAAGTTTGTAGATAAACCTAGTGAATAAGCGTCGAATGTGATGATTTAACATAGCCAAAATAATCTTATTTATCGAATTATTTAGGTGCCTAAAAGATGCATAAAGACGATGGGGCATTTTAACGGTAAACTAGACATATTACAGAGACAGCTTTTGAGGCCATAAAACAACATGGTAGAACTGCAGCAAAATAATCCACTCCACGGATTAAAATCAGAAACGATGATATCTGAGTTAGTGGCATTTTATGATTGGAAAATTCTCTATGCAGCGTTGCGTTTAGAGTGTTTTAACACCAATCCCAATATGGCAGCTTGTGTTAAGTTTCTCAAAAAGACGGAATGGGCAAGAGAGCGAGTTGAAAACTTTTACTTATATCGCTTCAAACGGATGCCAAAAGGTAACTCAGCCCAGTTTGAGTTAAAACCGCGTGAACGTGGTTTTGCTGACGGCATTTTACCGCGCAAACCGCAGCCTTTAACGGTAGAGTTAGTTGCCGAGATGAAAGCCAAAGCAACTGCCGATTATGAACAGATGAAACATAATCAAAGTCGTTCATATGCCTCTCCATCTTCTTCATCGAGTCACGCTAAAGGCAGTGATGAAGTGACACAGCGCCGCAATAACAAAAAACCACAGCCTACCTTTGATCCCAGTAATCCGTGGAATAAATAACCACTGGACTGCACTCATGTTTACATAGGCACCACCCAACGGTAGTTATATTATTGTTGGGTTGTTTTTTTATGCGTAATGACAATTATATTTGTTGTTTAACTACAATGGTTTAATGACTTATTTAAGTCGATTGAGGTTATTTCGCTTAAGCGCTAGACATGCAAGAGAATGATTGCTTAAATAGCAATACATGTCTTTGTTGTATTTAATAACAGCGCATTTATGTCAAGGTAATTGGGATTACTTTGGTCGTGTTGTTCGCTTAAATTGAGGCATAAAGGATTAAGTACCTCGCCCATAGTGCTGATTAGCATGGGGATACAACAAGGATAATAATAATGAAACTGAATAAAATTTTGCTGGCTATCGGCATGGCTTCTAGCGTGGCGATAGTGGGTTGTGGCGATGATACTCAATACGGTAAAACGCCTCCACCACCGCCAGAGCCTGAAGTCGTTTCGCCTCCATTACAAGCTTTTGCCCCAAATGGCACGTTAAAAGTCAGCATTCGCCGAACTCAATACGGTGTACCGCATATTACGGCGGACAATTTAGAAAGCCTTGGTTTTGGTAACGGTTATGCTCAAGCACAAGATAATTTGTGTGTGATGGCTGATGGATTTATTAAAGCTAATTCTGAGCGGTCGATGTACTTTGGCCCCCATGCGTCCATCGACTTTTCTACTGGGCTTCCAACCAGTGAAGATAATGGTAACTTAATTTCTGACTTTGCTTACAAAGCATTGAAAATTAGACAGCTTGCTGAAAATCAATACTCACAGTTTAGTTATAATTCTCGTGCACTAATGGAAGGTTTTAGTGCGGGCTATAATCAATATCTTGCCGATATTGAAGCTGGCACTCAAACAGGCGAGCCATTTTGTGCGGGTCAGCCGTGGGTTAAACCCATTGATGGTGTTGATGTTGCAAGCTACCTATTTTCAATTGCACTACTACCTGGTGCGGCAAACTTTTTAGATTTAATTTTTTACGCTAATCCTGGCGATGCTCAAGAGTATTTACCCCGCATCGTTGGGCCTGCACCATCCTCAGCGCAAAGTGCGTTTGTGCAGGATATGCACAACAAATTAATTGCTCGGTCTGCAACGATAACCACACCTGACACTAACCCTCGCAACTTGGGTTCTAACGGTTGGGGGTTAGGTAAAGAAAAAACCGAAAATGGCAAAGGCATGGTGCTAGGTAATCCGCATTTTCCGCATACGGGTAACTTACGCTTTTGGCAATCGCATTTGACCATACCAGGGCAAATGGATGTGATGGGTGGGTCGTTAGTTGGTATGCCTGGATTGGTTAACATTGGTTTTAACAAAGATGTTGCTTGGACACATACCTTTTCAACCGCCGAACATTTTGTGATGTATAACCTGGAGCTAGTTGCCGGCGATAGATTGCAATACATGTACGATGATTCGCCTATGCCAATCAACAAAGAAACGGTTTCGGTGCTCGTTAATGCTGGCGCTGCCGGTATGTTGGTGGCAGAAAAAGATATTTACACCACCGCTAAAGGTCCGATGGTTGAAGCACCGCCAACATTAGCGCCATTTGGGTGGGACGACGGTCAAGCCTTCTTTATTCAAGATGCCAATATGGCCAATAAAGATCCGCTCGATCATTGGTTGGCGATGAACCTAGCAAGCAACAAAGATGAGTTTCAGCAAGCGTTTAAAAATTATGATGGCGTGATTTTTAATAACACCATGTATGCCGATAAAGAAGGTAATGCTTTCTATATTGACGATTCCACTGTCCCTGGTTTTTCCGACTTAATTGTTAATATTATAAAGACCACACCCGCGATTCAAGCCGCGAGAGCCCAAGCGGGATTTACGATTTTACCGGGTAATACTTCGGTATTTAGTTATGACTCGCCAATGCCTTATGAGCGTGCTCCTAAGCTTGAACGTACTGACTTTGTGCAAAACTCGAACAACTCCTTTTGGTCAACTAACTTAGCAGAACCATTAGAAAACTATTCGCCCTTATATGGTCCAGAACGAGGCCAATTATCGTTACGTACACGTATGGGGTTAACCTTAATGGAAGATGCCGCAGGTGACGATGGTAAATTTAATCTTGAGGAGCTAGAAGCCGCTTTATTATCTAATCGTGCTTATCTTGCTGAGTTGGTATTAAGTGATTTAATCAGCCAATGTGAGCAACAAGGTTCTTCGCCAGTGATGGTTAGCGCGACGTTGTCAAAGGATATTACGGCATCATGCACCGCACTTAAGGCGTGGAATGGTAAACAAGATAATGACAGTAAAGGTGGGGCGTTACTGCGTGAGTTTGCACATCAGTTTGATCAAAGTTCAATGTTAACTGAAGCTTTTGATTACATGAGTGCAGCAACCACGCCCAGTAAGCTCAATACTGATGGCAGTGCATTAGTGGCTTTAGCTCATGCAGCTTTGAATCTTGAAGCGGCAGGTTTTGCTGTTGATGCTGCGTTAGGTGATGTGCAATTTGTTGAGAAATCACTTGCAGACGGCTCAGCGTCTGGGGTTAAGTTACCTTGGCCCGGTAGCCATAATGCGGAAGGTGGCTTTAACGTATTTTCGACCAGTTTATCAGGCGATGACACGTTAATTCCTCAGCACACGTATAGCCCTGTTATGGATGTGGTATCTGGTAAAGCTGCAGCATCAGGATTAACCGCCGAAGGTTACCAAGTGCGTTATGGTTCAAGTTGGATGATGACGGTAAGCTTTACTGATGACGGGCCGAAGGCAAAAGGTATTCTGACTTATTCGGAGTCGAGTAATATGTTGAGTCCCAGTTTTTCCGATCAAAGTGAATTGTATTCTTCGGCTAAGCAACTACGCCCATTGTTATTTACCGAGGCTGAAATTCAAGCGTCTGTGGAATCTAGCATTGAGTTAACGCTACAAAAATAAGGTAATGGTTTATACCAATCTCATTAAATATCTGGTCAGTTCAGAGTCTCTCAGGTTTTTCAATTCAAGGCACATTGATGTAGAAATGGTTGTTGCCTTTTAAATCGATGTAACACAGAAGTGGAATACCTGAGA
>NZ_JBSQBN010000098.1:0-17992 GCF_053850585.1 Shewanella sp. A22 | reverse complement strand
CATAAAAAATAAGACATTCCCACCATCCATGGCGGTCAGATGCTGGAGGTAGAGTAACGCAGGAGCTTGTTACCGAGGATCACTATTCGCTTCAATCATCTGCCTTGCCTACAGCACTTTGAACTCCATATTTAATAGGATTGGTATTACTTTGGTTTATCACTTTGATGCGTATGTCGAAAGAATGGTTATTCCCTTGTAAAAATGGTAAGCCTGGGTGGCTCCAAAGGGCGAGATTCTGTTCTGTCTAAACTGATTAACATCATTTTTATGTACGACTACAAGGTCTAATTATTTTCATAAAAAATAAGACTTATCCACCATCTATGGCTGTCAGGAGCAAGAAATAGAACAATGCTGGATCCGTTACTGAGAACAATTATGCCTATAACACTATTATTTACCTAGAAGGCGCACTACCCCTATTGATTGATTTGATAATTATTAGAATTAAGATTATTTAGGTACATGTAAAATAATTAATTTGCGGATAACATATTGGTTAGATAGTATCGAAGTGCTTTGAATTGTGGTTATATTACATCGGGTGCCACACTACTCGTTTTTACTTGTATCTAAACGAATAATGTAAAAAAATTAATATAGGTCAACATGACGTTTCCTTGGGCTAGAATATTATTAATGTTGGTTATTGTGGGATTGTGTTCAATTTTCCTCATCAATAGTCATGCCTTAATATTGTCGCCGTCACATTGGCTACCTGCACATTTAACCTCATCTTTATCTGATTCTTGTATCGTGACAACGTCACCTCATCTTGTCAATTGCAACGCAGATAGCAAAGGAAACACCCAACTTAACGCCTTTACTACAAGCTCCGTCTCTGGCGCAGTAACTCAGCAAACAAGTTCATTTGTGTTATATAACCAACTCATTAATGTTAAAGCATCATTGCTAGGTTATGTCGGCGATGATGATTTTGGTCGTCAAATAAGTCAGTCTAATCCTAATGATGTTCATTATGTACCGACCTATTCTGCGCGCTATGTTAATTTAGCACAGCACCAACCCGATGAAGTTAGCCCACACTATTCATTGGCTTTTGAGTTTTTTTCTCCGCCAGTACCGAGTCTAACTATTGGTTATCAAGTGAATTTTAGCCCCCAACTCGATTGGATCTTATCTGCTTCATCTGCTCCTTCAAGAATTTCCGCATGGAAAGAGTCTAACCAACTGTTCGTACACGCTCACACCTGCTAACAGCACTATCTATCGTGAATATTTTCATTAGCTTAGCTAATGAGTTTTACTGTGGGTAGATGGTGCATCTTTATATAGCTCATCACTCGCTTTATCTTTAGCCTCGATGTAGTGAGATCAAGTGTTATGAAATCAACACCAAAAAACAGTGTATTAAATTGTTATTCCCAATGGAAATACTGGTTGCTTATTAGCACCTTAATTATTTTGTTTTTGAGTGCGTTACCTTCTTGGTATGGAGAAGACCAAGCGGTACAACTTTCAGTTAAACCGCAACATTCACTGACAACAGAACAAGTCCACCACGCATTGCAATTAGCAGGCATAAATAGCAAACGCATTGATCAGCAACAAGATAACATTCTTGTGGTATTAGCGGATGCAGATACACAGACGCAAGCAAAAGACACCTTAGTTAACCAATTTGGACGACAAGCTCAAGTGACGTTAACATTGTCGCCTGCGGCTCCAAATTGGTTATTAGATTTAGGTGTGAAACCCATCAAGTTAGGGTTAGATCTTCGTGGGGGGGTGCAGTTTCTACTTGATGTGGATCTTGATCTCGTATTTAAACATCAAGCCGTCATGATAGGCGATGCTGTAAAACAGTTTTCTAGGGATGAACATCTCAGCGGTGTGTCAGTGGTTTCAGGCGAGGGGGCTGAACTAACTATCAATGTTGTAAATGATGATGTTCGCGGTCAATTAAGGCTATTTATTGCACAGCAGTACCCATTGTGGCTAGTCAGTGGGCACCAACAAACATTAAATGTGAGCTTATCTGAAAATGAACAAATTAAGTTAACCAACTTAACGGTTCAGCAAAATTTACACATTATGCGTAGCCGTATTGAAGAGCTTGGGATTACTGAAGCTTTAGTGCAGCGACAAGGTGAAAATCGTATCCGTATTGAACTGCCCGGCGTACAAGATCCTGCTACGGCCAAGAATGTAATTGGAGCGACTGCCAGTTTAGCGTTTTATCCTGTTGCTCAGGAAGGCGCTGTCAATGCTATTGTCCTTAACGACGAACACAATAAACCTATTTATGTGAGCAGGCGGCCTGTGCTTGGTGGTGATCACATTATTGACGCTCAAGCGGCAACGGGTGACTTTGGTATGGCAAAAGTGAACATCAGCCTTGATACTGCAGGTGGTAAGTTAATGTCAGATTTTTCTCGTGACAATATCGGTAAACCGATGGCAACTGCCTACAGTGAATTCAGCCGTAATGAGCAAGGCCTCGCGATTAAAACGACAAAAATAATCAGTGTCGCAACCATTCAAAGTCAGTTAGGTAACCGCTTTGAAATCACAGGGGCAGGAAGTCATCAAGAAGCTCAGCAACTTGCATTACTGTTAAGGGCGGGCTCAATGACAGCACCTGTTACGATTGTTGAAGAGCGGACCATTGGCCCTAGTTTAGGAGCTGAAAATATTGCGAATGGCTTTGCTGCACTAGCATTAGGTATGGCTGTGACATTACTGTTTATGGCTTGTTGGTATCGCCGTTTAGGTTGGATAGCCAATGTGGCATTAATTGGCAATATGGTGATGCTATTTGGGCTGTTAGCGCTAATCCCTGGTGCTGTGCTGACATTACCAGGTATTGCAGGGTTAGTACTTACTGTTGGTATGGCCGTTGATACTAATGTTCTTATTTTCGAAAGAATTAAAGAGAAACTCTCAGAAGGTCGAAGTTTTGCTAGTGCAATTGATGTGGGGTTTGACAGTGCTTTCTCAACTATTTTTGACGCCAACTTCACCACAATGATTACTGCAGTTGTACTGTTCTCTATTGGTAATGGCCCCATTCAAGGTTTTGCGCTAACACTCGGATTAGGACTACTCACTAGTATGTTTACCGGCATTTTTGCATCGCGCGCATTAATCAATTTAATTTATGGTCGTGACACTCGTCGCGCCATTAAGGTGTAATCCCATGAACTCAAATCTAAAACATGATTCAACAATTAATTTCAACTACTTAACTAAATGGCGCTACACCTCTAGCATTATATCAATCGTGTTAATGTTGATGTCGTTAACGGTTATTGGCGTAAAAGGCTTTAACTGGGGGCTCGATTTTACGGGTGGTGTGGTGACAGAAATACAGACCGATAAAGCCATTACTGCAAGCGAAATCCAACCGTTAATGATTGCCGCTTATGATCAGGATGTCAGTGTCATTTCGGCTGGCGAAGCAGGACGTTGGATTTTACGCTACGCAGATGTGCCAAAAGGAGAGACAACGCCTTTTTTAATTGATGTCTTGGCACCACTTAATGCTGATATATCAGTATTAAACAGTAGTATTGTTGGGCCGCAAGTAGGGCAAGAGTTAGTTGATCAAGGTGGATTAGCTTTGCTCGTGGCAATGTTGTGTATCATGGGATATCTAAGCTACCGTTTTGAATGGCGTTTAGCTTCAGGGGCATTATTTGCATTAATGCACGATGTGGTGTTTGTGCTCGCCTTTTTTGCACTGAGTCAGATGGAGTTTACTTTAACCGTGCTGGCGGCAATTCTGGCTATTTTGGGGTATTCACTCAATGATTCGATCATTATTGCCGATAGGATCCGTGAGCAACTAATAGCTAAACCAACATGGAATACTACGAATATTAATAATCTTGCCGTTAAATCGACCTTCTCTCGAACCATGGTGACATCGGGTACAACATTACTCACGGTGGTCGCTTTGTGGATGATGGGCGGCGCACCGCTTGAGGGATTTTCAATTGCCATGTTTATCGGCATTTTAACGGGTACATGGTCATCAATATCGGTTGGCGCAACATTACCTGAGTTTTTGGGACTAAAAGCGGAACATTATTTAGTGGTGCCGTTACCAGAGACACCGTAGATATATGAATTATTTTTAATAAAAAAGCCGCTGAAGTTCAGCGGCTTGTTAATGTAAGTCTTGTTATTTTGCTTTTGGTAAGGCAATCTTCATTTCTGCTGAATGGCGGAAGATCACCAAAACATGTCCAATAAGTTGCACTTTCGCAGACTGAGTTTCACGTATTATGGCGTCAACGATGGCATTTTTAAGCTCTCTGTCGGCAGAGGCTACTTTCACTTTAATCAATTCATGATGAGTAAGAGCGCTATCAATTTCAGCCAGAACACCCTCAGTTAGTCCATTGCCACCAAGCAGCACGACTGGCTTTAGACTATGCGCCAGACCTTTTAAATGCTGTTTTTGTTTGGTTGTTAAGTTCATTTGTACCAACTTTTGCTGAGTTACTGTTGAAAAAACGGTATTCTACCCTTATATAGAGCTTATGTAACTCTGAATTGTTGCGGAATTTAAATGGTAACCAAAAAACGTACGGCAAGTTCTACTCGCTGGATGCAGGAACACTTTGATGATCACTACGTAAAACTCGCTCAAAAGCGTGGCTTACGATCAAGAGCTGCATTTAAATTAGAAGAAATCCAACAAAAAGATAATCTGATTAAACAAGGAATGACGGTTGTTGATTTAGGTGCTGCACCTGGTGGTTGGTCACAAGTTGCTGTTAAACTGACGGGTGATAAAGGTAAAGTGATTGCTTGTGATATTTTACCAATGGATCCTATTGTTGGTGTTGATTTCCTCCAAGGTGACTTTAGAGAAAACAAAGTACTTGAAGCATTGCTTGAGCGTGTAGGTCAAGATAAAGTGGATGTGGTACTATCAGATATGGCTCCGAACATGAGTGGTTCGGGTGCTGTAGATCAACCTAGAGCTATGTATTTAGTTGAGTTAGCGCTAGATATGTGTCATCAAGTGTTGGCGCCTAACGGCTGTTTTGCTGTTAAAGTCTTTCAGGGGGAGGGCTTTGACGACTATATAAAAACAGTTAAACAGGCATTCAAAGTAGTAAAAACCCGTAAACCAGACTCCTCTAGAGCACGCTCTCGAGAAGTCTATCTAGTGGCGACTGGTTACAAGTTGTAGTAGTCTAACGTTAATAATCGCAGGACTGTTAAGAGGTCTAGTAATTTGAGTGACATGGCAAAAAATTTAATACTCTGGGTAGTCATCGCTGTTGTACTGATGTCAGTGTTTCAGGGTTATTCCCCCTCTTCTTCGAATTCGCAGAAGATGGATTATTCCGCCTTTTTGGACAATGTTCGAAATGGTCAAATTAGTATGGTCGAAATAAAAAGCGATCAAAGAACGATTGAAGGGTCAAAACGCACCGGCGAGAAGTTCACCACTATTATGCCTATGTATGATCAAGATTTAATTAACGATCTTGACCGTAAAGGTATCACTATGAAAGGTCAGGAAGCTGAAGAGTCTGGTTTCCTTACTCAAATCTTTATTTCATGGTTCCCAATGTTACTACTGATTGGTGTATGGATATTCTTCATGCGTCAAATGCAAGGTGGTGGCGGTAAAGGCGCGATGTCATTTGGTAAAAGTAAAGCCAAACTGATGAGTGAAGACCAAATTAAAACTACGTTTGCTGATGTTGCTGGTTGTGATGAAGCAAAAGAAGAAGTAAAAGAGCTGGTTGATTACTTACGTGACCCTACAAAGTTCCAAAAATTAGGCGGCCGTATTCCTACAGGCGTGTTAATGGTTGGTCCTCCAGGTACGGGTAAAACGTTACTTGCCAAGGCTATTGCTGGAGAGTCGAAAGTACCATTCTTTACTATTTCTGGTTCAGATTTTGTTGAAATGTTTGTTGGTGTTGGTGCATCTCGTGTGCGTGACATGTTCGAACAAGCCAAAAAATCAGCACCTTGTATCATCTTTATCGACGAAATCGATGCCGTAGGTCGCCAACGTGGTGCTGGTGTTGGTGGTGGACATGATGAACGTGAACAAACATTAAACCAGATGTTGGTTGAAATGGATGGCTTTGAAGGTAACGAAGGGGTGATTGTCATTGCGGCAACTAACCGCCCAGATGTACTTGATGCCGCCTTACTTAGACCTGGTCGTTTTGACCGTCAGGTAGTGGTTGGTTTACCGGATGTTCGTGGTCGTGAGCAGATCCTTAAAGTACACATGCGTAAAGTGCCTATATCAGACGATGTTAAAGCCAGTGTTATTGCTCGTGGTACACCTGGATTCTCTGGTGCAGACTTAGCAAACCTTGTCAACGAAGCTGCGCTATTTGCCGCACGCGGAAACCGTCGTGTTGTTGGGATGGAAGAGTTTGAACGTGCTAAAGATAAAATCATGATGGGTGCAGAGCGCCGTTCTATGGTGATGTCTGAAGCAGAAAAAGAAATGACCGCTTATCATGAAGCTGGCCATGCGATTGTAGGTTGTTTAGTACCTGAGCACGATCCAGTGCATAAAGTGACTATTATTCCTCGTGGCCGTGCATTAGGTGTGACGTTCTTTTTACCTGAAGGTGACTCTATTAGCCAAAGCCGCCGTAAACTTGAGTCTCAAATATCGGTTGCTTATGGTGGACGCCTTGCTGAAGAACTTATTTACGGAAGTGAAAAAGTGTCTACTGGTGCTTCACAAGACATTAAATATGCAACGTCTATTGCGCGCAACATGGTGACTCAATGGGGCTTCTCTGACAAACTCGGTCCGTTACTCTATGCTGAAGAAGAAAATGAAGTTTTCTTAGGACGCAGTATGGGTAAATCAAAAGCGATGTCAGGTGATACTGCGACATTGATTGATTCTGAAATTAAAGCCTTCATAGACAAAAACTATCAACGTGCTCAAACGTTACTAACGGATAATATGGATATTTTACATGCGATGAAAGAAGCGCTAATGAAATATGAAACCATTGATTCGTTACAAATTGATGATTTGATGCATCGACGTGAAGTTCGTATGCCAGCAGATTGGCAAAAAGATGATTCTTCTGATGACAAAGGTGATGGAAATAGCACGCCAAAATCTGAAGTTGAAACGTCAACAGAAGATAGCAAAGCTGATATTAATGATGCTGATGAATCTCCGGTAAAATAAATAATCAAGCGAATAAAGATAACCCCGAAAGGGGTTTTCTTGTTTTTACTCTTTAGGAAGGAAATTCACGTGTTTCAATTAACTCACGCTAATAAAACGCTCGATTTATCTGCTCCAGTTGTAATGGGAATTGTGAATATTACCCCTGATTCTTTTTCTGATGGTGGCGACTACTCAAATTTTGAATTGGCCTGTAATCATGTCGATTACATGATTGAACAAGGAGCATTAATTATTGATGTCGGCGGGGAATCAACGCGCCCAGGCGCAGCTGAAGTTACTGTTGAAGAAGAGCTTGAACGTGTTATCCCAATTATTGAATATATAGCGAAAAAACATGATGTATGGATTTCGGTAGATACCAGTAAACCAGAGGTAATGGAACAGGCGGTCAATGCGGGTGCTAATATGATTAATGATGTACGTGCATTGCAAGCACCTGGCGCCTTAGCGATGGCTGCAATACTCGATGTCCCTATATGTTTAATGCACATGCAAGGTGAACCGAAGACCATGCAAGATGCACCTCAATATCACGATGTTGTTGATGAGGTGACTGCTTTTTTTGAGCTACGAATTGCTTACTGTGAAGCTGCAGGAATTGAACGTGATCGCTTAATTCTTGATCCAGGTTTTGGCTTTGGTAAAACTTTAGCGCATAATTATCGTCTATTAGCGACATTGCCAATGTTACATGAGTTTCATTTGCCGATTTTAGTCGGTTTGTCGCGTAAAAGTATGATTGGTAACCTGTTAGCCCGCGATACAGACCAACGCCTTGCTGGAAGTCTTGCGGGAGCCTTAATTGCAGCTCAACAAGGTGCACAGATTATCCGAGTTCATGATGTACCTGAAACTGTTGATGTACTTAAAGTGATGTCAGAAACGATGGCTAACATGTAGTGACATTGGCATGGCTATGCGACGAGTAAAATAAATTACTTAAGTGGGGATCAGTGAAGCAAAGACAATTTTTTGGAACCGATGGTATTCGCGGCAGAGTTGGGGCGGGTAAGATGACCCCAGAGTTGGCATTGAAGCTCGGTTGGGCTGCAGGACGAGTATTGTCACGAAATGGCACTCAGAAAGTGATTATTGGTAAAGATACCCGTATTTCAGGTTACCTATTTGAATCAGCTTTAGAGGCAGGATTGTCAGCTGCAGGACTCAATGTATTACTACTTGGCCCAATGCCAACACCTGCAGTTGCCTATTTAACCCGTACATTTCGTGCTGAAGCTGGCGTAGTCATTAGTGCTTCACATAACCCTTATTATGATAACGGAATCAAGTTTTTCTCTACCGACGGTAGCAAACTTGATGATGCTATTGAATTAGAAATAGAGGCTGAGCTCGAAAAGCCGTTAGTGTGCGTTGAATCGCATTTATTAGGCAAGGCCCGAAGAATTGAAGATGCCGCAGGGCGCTACATCGAATATTGTAAAGGGAACTTTCCTGCCGATCACACTCTTGAAGGTTTAAAAATTGTCGTTGATTGTGCCCATGGTGCAACTTATCACATAGCACCCAATGTGTTTAGAGAGCTTGGCGCTGATGTGATTGCCATTGGAGATAAACCTGACGGGCTAAATATTAATGAAAAAGTCGGCGCGACTTCTATGGCTAAAATTTGTGAAACTGTGTTAGCCGAAAAAGCTGATATAGGCATTGCTTTAGATGGTGATGGCGACCGAATCATGATGGTAAACCGTTTTGGTGATGTGATTGATGGTGATCAGATCTTGTATGTTTTAGCGGTTGATGCCCAAAAAAGAGGTGTATTAAAAGGTGGTGTAGTCGGCACATTAATGTCTAACTTGGGGTTAGAACTGGCACTGCAAGCGTTGGATATTCCTTTTGTTCGTTCAAAAGTAGGTGATCGCTATGTTATGGAAATACTTAAAGAAAAAGATTGGCGTATCGGTGGAGAGAACTCTGGCCATATTCTCAATTTAGATCATGGTACTACCGGCGATGGCATCATTGCGGGTATTTTAGTTTTAGCGGCCATGTGTCGCCAAAAAGCGTCGCTTGAACAATTAACAGAATCAATGAAAATGTTACCGCAAGTCTTAGTTAATGTTCGCTTTGAAGGCTATTCAAATCCACTTGATTCAGATGCGGTTAAATCAGTACAAGCTGACGTAGAACAACAATTAGGTGCTCGTGGACGAGTATTATTACGCAAGTCTGGTACAGAACCGTTAATCAGAGTGATGGTTGAAGGTGATGATCATCCACAAGTGCTGGCACATGCAAATCGTATTGCTGACGCGGTAAAGGCAGCATGTTAATCATTTGAATATTCAGTTATGTTGTTACGCGCTTAAAAAGTAGACGCTTCGACAGATTATATGAAATATTCCCCTTTTAGCTCTTGTAACTTGATAAGTGGTTCGCTATTATTCACGCCGCTTTCAGAGGAGACAGTGAATGGCACTCAGACGTCCTATGGTCGCTGGCAACTGGAAAATGAACGGTAATTCGGCTTTAGCCCAAGAACTTTTCAAGAAGTTTGCTACAAAGCTCCAAAATGATTCAGCTGAAGTGGTTTTATGCCCGCCTTCAATTTATCTTGAAAGTGTTAGGCAGCTGCTTGAAGCCAATAAGCAAACCCTAGATGGCTCGCTTGTAAGAATGGGCGCGCAAAATCTTAGTCAACATGATTTTGGTGCGTATACCGGAGAAATATCCGGGCAGATGTTAAAAGATTCTGGATGTCGATATGTTATTATCGGCCATTCCGAACGTCGCCGTATGTACGGAGAGACGAGCAATATAGTGGCAGAGAAGTTTGCCGCAGCGCAAAAAAATGGTCTAACACCGATTTTATGTGTAGGTGAATCAGGACCGGCTCGAGAAGCAAGACGTACCTTTGAGGTGATTGCGGAAGAGCTTGATATAGTAATTGAAAAAAACGGTACCATGGCTTTTGATAACGCGATTATCGCCTACGAACCTTTATGGGCTGTAGGTACAGGTAAAAGCGCAACACCAGAGCAGGCTCAAGAAGTACATGCGTTTATTCGCAGTCGTCTCTCTGAGGTCTCTCCCTTTATTGGTGAGAATATCAGGATTCTATATGGTGGTAGCGTCACCCCAAGCAATGCGGCAGATATATTTGCCCAGCCTGATGTTGATGGTGGTCTGATTGGCGGTGCAAGTTTGAACTCAAGTGAGTTTTTAAGTTTATGTACCATAGCAATGAGCGCGTAATAATATGTACGAAGTTCTTATAGTTGTATACTTGGTGGTGGCTTTAGGCCTAATCGGCTTAATTTTAATCCAACAAGGAAAGGGTGCCGATATGGGCGCATCTTTCGGAGCCGGTGCTTCAGGCACGTTATTTGGTTCCAGCGGATCAGGTAATTTTTTGACCCGCAGTACTGCAGTATTAGCCATTGGCTTTTTTGCATTGAGTTTGGTGATTGGTAATTTAAGTGCTAATCATACTCAGCAAAATGATCAATGGAATGATTTAGGTTCAGCAGCAGAGCAAATCATTGATGAAGCGCCTGTGCAAACCGAAAAGTCAGAGACTAAAATCCCTGACTAGTAAACCAGGTGTCGCCGAGGTGGTGGAATTGGTAGACGCGCAGGCTTGAGATGCCTGTGTCTTAACGGACGTGCGGGTTCAAGTCCCGCTCTCGGCACCAAATTTTAACTAACAAATCATGGATAGAGTTTGATTAGTTATTGCAAGATATAGTGTAAATCAATATACTTGCATCAGTTGACGCGGGGTGGAGCAGTTGGTAGCTCGTCGGGCTCATAACCCGAAGGTCGTCGGTTCAAGTCCGGCCCCCGCAACCAGCTCCTTGTAGTTTAATTTCGAAAGAAGTTAGGCTGCAATTTACAGGTTTTATAATAAAATAACCTCGTGATTACGGGGTTTTTTGTTATATGGACTTTTAAATATCCGTGTTTTTGCGGGTTGCAATGGGGCTATTAGCCCTTTTTTTGTTTTTTTGGGGGTCATTTTTGGCAACAATAGAATCCAAGCTAGTTGAAATGTTAACGGTACCCGTTGAAGCATTAGGCTTTCAACTTTGGGGCATTGAGTATATTCAAGCTGGTCGTCATTCAATTTTACGTGTTTTTATTGATCACGAGAATGGCATCAATATTGAAGATTGTGCAGAAGCCAGTCGTCAAGTTAGCGCAGTTATGGATGTTGAAGACCCTATTTCTACAGAATACACATTAGAAGTATCTTCACCAGGCGTAGATAGACCTTTATTTACTGCCGCACAATATGCCGCCTATGTGGGCGAAGATGCAAAAGTACAACTGACTATGCCTGTTGCCGGTAGTCGTAATTTAAAAGGCGTCATTAGTAGTGTTGATGGGCAAATGCTCACCATCACAGTTGATGGTAAAGACTTGATTGTTGCTTTGGATAACATCCGTAAAGGCAACGTTATCGCTAAGTTTTGATAGTTTCAGGTGAAGAACGAGGCAAGACCAAATGAATAAAGAGATCCTGCTAGTCGCAGAAGCGGTTTCCAATGAGAAAGGCGTTCCGCGCGAGAAAATTTTTGAAGCGCTAGAAATTGCACTGGCTACTGCAACTAAGAAAAAATATGAAGGCGACATCGAAGTTCGTGTTGCGATTGATCGTAAAACCGGTCACTACGATACTTTCCGTCGTTGGATGGTTGTTGATGACAAAGGTGAAGCACTGGAAAATCCATACAGTGAAATTACCCTTGAAGCTGCACTTTTTGAAGAGCCAGGTATAGAACCTGGTGAGTTTATTGAAGATCAAATTGACTCAGTCGCTTTTGACCGCATTACAACACAAACTGCTAAACAAGTTATCGTACAAAAAGTACGTGAAGCTGAACGTGCACAAATTGTTGAGCAATTTATTGAACGTGAAGGTGAGATAGTTACCGGCGTTGTTAAGAAAAGCACCCGTGAAAGTGTGGTTGTAGATTTAGGTAACAACGCTGATGGCGTTTTATTTAAAGAAGATTTAATCAGCCGTGAATCTTTCCGCCCAGGTGACAGAGTGCGTGCTTTATTGTACTCAGTTCGTCCAGAAGCTCGCGGCGCACAATTATTTTTAACGCGCAGCAAGCCTGAGATGTTAATCGAGCTTTTCCGTGTTGAAGTGCCTGAAATCTACGATGAGCTTATCGAAGTTATGGGTGCTGCACGTGATCCTGGCGCTCGTGCTAAAATTGCCGTCAAATCAAATGACCGCCGCATCGATCCGATAGGCGCTTGTGTTGGTATGCGTGGTGCACGTGTACAAGCGGTATCAAATGAGTTAGGTGGCGAACGAGTAGATATTGTGATGTGGGACGATAATCCTGCACAATATGTGATCAACGCCATGGCGCCCGCTGATGTAGCCTCTATCATTGTCGATGAAGATAATCATTCGATGGATATTGCTGTTGAGGCTGACAGTTTGGCTCAGGCTATTGGCCGTAATGGTCAAAATGTTCGTTTAGCCACTCAACTGACAGGTTGGGAATTAAACGTCATGACAGTAGAAGACATGAACAAAAAACACCAAGCAGAAAGTGCTAAAGTGATTGATTTGTTTGTGGCGTATCTCGATGTAGACGAAGATTTTGCAGCTGTATTAGCTGATGAGGGATTCACTTCGCTAGAAGAAATTGCTTATGTTCCAGAATCTGAGCTATTAGCAATAGAAGGTTTCGACGAAGGAATCGTTGAAGCATTACGTGAACGTGCAAAGGCGGCAATCTCAACAAGAGCATTAGCATCCGAAGAAGCGTTAGATGGTGCAGAGCCAAGTGATGATTTATTAGCATTGGAAGGATTAGAAAGACATTTAGCTTATGTTCTTGCGAGCAACGGCGTAGTGACTTTAGAAGACTTGGCCGAGCAAGGTATTGACGATTTAATTGATATTGAAGAATTAACAGAAGCAAAAGCAGGTGAGCTCATCATGGCTGCCCGCAATATCTGTTGGTTTGGCGAAGAAGCATAAGTCGATCAACAGGGGGATTTAATTGATGGCAGATACAAGCGTAGAAAAATTAGCAGCAGAAGTGGGTAAGTCAGTCGATCGACTACTTGAACAATTTTCAGAAGCGGGTATGAGTAAAAAACAACTTGATTCCGTTTCAGAAAATGAGAAGCAACAACTTCTAGATTATCTAAAAAAACAACATGGTGCAGATGCTGTACCGACCAAAATGACATTGCAACGCAAAACGGTATCTACGTTAAGTGTCGCAAGTACTGGCGGTCAATCAAAAGACGTTAAAGTAGAAGTGCGTAAAAAGCGTACTTTTGTTAAACGAGATGATGCAGAATTAGCAAAACAAGCGGAATTAGAAGCTCAAGCAAAAGCCAAAGCAGAAGCCCAAGCCAAAGCGGAAGCTGAAGCAAAAGCCAAAGCAGCGGCAGAAGCGAAAGCAACTGCAGAAGCGAAGAAGAAAGCGGAAGCAGAAGCCAAATTGAAATCAGAAAAAGTAAAATCTGAACCTAAAGTGACTAAAGTTGCAGACCCAGAAACTGCCGCAGCTAAAGCTGAAGCAGAACGTTTGAAAGCGACTCAAGAAGCTGTGCTGACTCAAAAGCAAAAAGATGAAGCCGCTAAAGCAGCTGAAAAAGCACGCCAACTTGCTGAAGAGAACTCTAAACGTTGGGCAGAAGAAGAACGTCAACGTTTAGATGCAGAAAAGAATAGCGATCATCACATTACAACCTCTAAAGTTGCTCGTGCGGCAGAAGACAGTTCAGATGCGGATGACGAAAAACGCGGCCGTCGTGCTCGTAATAAAAACGCCAATAAAAAACGTGGCGGAAAAGATGCACGTGATGGACGCGAGAAACACATGCGTAACCGCAGTACAGCACCACAATCTATGGCTCATGGTTTTAATAAACCAGCTGCAGCTGTCAGTCGTGATGTGCGTATTGGTGAAACCGTAACGGTATCTGAACTTGCTCACTTAATGGCAATTAAGGCCACTGAAATCATCAAACAGATGATGAAAATGGGTTCAATGGTAACGATTAATCAAGTGCTTGACCAAGAAACTGCGCAAATGGTTGCAGAAGAATTAGGTCATAAAGTGGTGCTTATTCGTGAAAATGAACTAGAGCATCAAGTACTGCAAGATCGCGATGACAACATTAAGTTAGAATCTCGTGCTCCTGTTGTAACGATTATGGGTCACGTTGATCACGGTAAAACATCATTATTGGATTACATCCGTCGTGCGAAAGTTGCAGCAGGTGAAGCCGGTGGTATTACTCAACATATTGGTGCATACCATGTTGAAACCGATAACGGCATGATCACCTTCCTGGATACTCCTGGTCACGCGGCGTTTACGTCAATGCGTGCTCGTGGTGCCAAGGCGACAGATATTGTTATTTTGGTTGTTGCTGCTGACGATGGTGTAATGCCACAAACGATTGAAGCGATTCAACATGCTAAAGCAGGTAATGTACCGTTAATCGTTGCTGTTAACAAAATGGATAAGCCTGATGCTGATCCAGAACGTGTTAAGAGTGAATTGTCTCAACATGGTGTTATGTCAGATGATTGGGGCGGAGATAATATGTTCGTTCACGTATCAGCGAAAACTGGTATGGGTGTTGACGAACTGCTAGAAGGTATCTTGCTTCAATCTGAAGTCTTAGAACTTAAAGCTGTACGTGATGGAATGGCTGCCGGTGTGGTGATTGAATCGCAACTTGATAAAGGTCGTGGCCCTGTGGCAACTATCTTGGTTCAGGAAGGTACATTACGCCAAGGTGATATCGTTTTATGTGGTCTTGAGTATGGTAAAATTCGTGCGATGAAAGACGAAAACGGCCATGCTATCACAGAAGCGGGTCCATCAATTCCGGTAGAGATTCTAGGTCTATCTGGTGTGCCGTCTGCTGGTGATGAAGCGACCGTAGTGCGTGATGAACGTAAAGCGCGTGAAGTTGCATTATATCGCCAAGGTAAATTCCGTGATGTTAAGTTGGCTCGTCAGCAAAAATCTAAGCTAGAAAACATGTTTGCCAACATGGAAGAAGGCGAAGTGCAAGAATTGAACATCGTACTTAAAGCGGATGTTCAAGGTTCTCTTGAAGCGATTTGTGAGTCTTTAGCTAAACTGTCTACAGATGAAGTTAAAGTGAACATCATAGCACGTGGTGTTGGCGCATTAACTGAAACTGATGCAACATTGGCCGCGGCTTCAAATGCTATTCTTGTTGGTTTTAACGTACGTGCAGATGCACAGGCACGTAAGACCATTGAAGCAGAGAGCGTTGATTTACGTTATTACAGCATTATTTATAACTTAATAGATGAAGTTCGTGCTGCAATGACAGGTATGTTGGCTCCTGAATTTAAACAAGAAATCATTGGTCTTGCTGAAGTTCGTGATGTATTTAAGTCTCCTAAAATTGGCGCGATTGCCGGTTGTATGGTTACTGAAGGTATTGTTAAACGTAGTGCACCAATTCGTGTTCTACGTGATAACGTGGTTATCTTCGAAGGTGAACTTGAATCGTTACGCCGCTTTAAAGACGATGCTCAAGAAGTCCGTAATGGGATGGAATGTGGTATTGGCGTGAAGAACTACAATGACGTTCGTGTAGGAGACCAAATAGAGGTCTTTGAAACCGTCGAAATAGCTCGTACCTTATAAGAACCAATGGAAGGGCGGCTTTAGCCGCCCTTTTTGATTGTTGAATTAACGATATGGCATATCATCATGGCAAAAGAATTTAGTCGTACACGTCGTATAGCACAGCAACTCCAGCAAGAACTTGCAATGGTGTTGCAACGCGATATGAAAGATCCTCGCATTGGTTTTGTCACAGTAAACGACGTCGACGTTTCACGTGACTTAAGCTATGCAAAAGTTTTTGTGACTTTCTTTGAAGAAGACACTGAACTTGTTCAACAAAAAATTGATGCGCTGACCGCAGCGGCACCTTATATCCGCACTTTAGTTGCAGGACGTATGAAATTACGTGTTATGCCTGAATTGCGTTTTATTTACGATAGTTCGCTCGTTGAAGGTATGCGTATGTCTAATCTAGTAACGCAAGTTATTGGTAACGACAAGGCAAAACAACAACAATTTACTTCAGATGCATCTGATGACAGTGGAGCTGTTGACGGTGACAAGGAGCAAGATTAATGGCTCGTCGCCCTAAAGGCCGATTTATCGATGGCATTGTGTTACTCGATAAAGATACAGGCATGAGCTCTAACTTTGCACTGCAAAAAGTTAAGCGTATATTTAATGCCAATAAAGCAGGTCATACAGGTGCTTTAGATCCATTAGCTACAGGGATGCTACCCATTTGTCTTGGTGAAGCAACTAAGTTCTCTCAGCACTTATTGGATGCAGATAAACGCTATCTCGTCACCGCTAAGTTGGGTCAACGTACTGATACCAGTGATTCAGACGGTGAAGTGGTACAAACTCGTCCGGTTGATTTTACTCAAGCATTATTGGACGAAAAACTCGATTTTTTTCGGGGGACAACTCAACAAATACCTTCAATGTATTCAGCGTTAAAATATCAAGGTCAGCCTTTATATAAATACGCTCGTGAAGGGATTGAAGTGCCACGGGAATCAAGGCCTATTACGGTATTTGAGCTTAATTTTATTAAGCTTGACGGTGATGAGCTAACGTTAGATATTCATTGTTCTAAGGGTACTTATATTAGAACAATTATTGATGATCTCGGCGAAATGCTGGGCTGCGGTGCACATGTCATTATGCTACGTCGAACTCAAGTAGCAGAGTATCCTTATGAAAAAATGGTCAGTTTAGCAGAACTTGAAGCCTTATTAGCGCAGGCTCAAGAACAAGATATCGCACCTAAAACATTGCTGGACCCATTATTGCTGCCAATGGATACTGCGGTGGCTAAGTTTCCTGAAATCAACTTACCTGATACGTTGCTGTACTACGTCATGCAAGGGCAAGCAATTCAAGCTGCTGGGCTTAAGCCTGATGAATTGGTTCGAATTACGATTGGTGACGAACGTAAGTTTGTTGGGATTGGTTGCATGAATGATGATGGCTTATTAGCGCCAAAACGTTTGATCGTTATGCACGATAATGATCCTGCAGCCTAGTTCGTGCTGATATGAGTGACTTGGCAGATAAATAATTTAATTTATATTGCGGTTAGGCATCAATCTGGTTAGAATATCGCGCTTGCTCTGGCTGAGTTAGTGATCGGCTAGAGATACATTTACTTTTTTTGGAGATACACATGTCACTAAGTGCTGAAGCAAAAGCAAAGATTTTAGCTGAATTTGGTCGTTGTGAAAACGATTCAGGTTCAACAGAAGTTCAAGTAGCTTTGTTAACTGCTCAAATCAACCACCTTCAAGGTCACTTTAAAGAGCACATCCATGATCACCACTCACGTCGTGGTCTATTACGTATGGTTAGCGCGCGTCGTAAGCTTACTGCTTACTTAAAGCGTACTGACGTTGCACGTTATACTGCTTTGATCCAGAAGTTAGGTTTACGTCGTTAATTCGACATTCTACTTACTTTTGTAAGTCGTTAAACCGTATAAAAGGAGACTATTAGTCTCCTTTTTTATTACCTATGATTTGCCCTCGAAAGATCAATCAACCTTTACAAGCCTAAATCTGCATCAAATTGGTGTTTTATACCAATCTCATTAAATATCTGGTCAGTTCAGAGTCTTTCAGGTTTTTCAATTTAAGGCAAATTGATGTAGAAATGGTTGTTGCCTTTTAAATCGATGTAACACAGAAGTGGAATACCTGAGAGACTCCATTCTGGCGGGTTTCAAAGTCCTTTATGCTTCGTTAGATGCTTTCAAAATACGACGGCA
>NZ_JBSQBN010000097.1:0-18132 GCF_053850585.1 Shewanella sp. A22 | reverse complement strand
TCAGGTATTCCACTTCTGTGTTACATCGATTTAAAAGGCAACAACCATTTCTACATCAATGTGCCTTGAATTGAAAAACCTGAGAGACTCTGAACTGACCAGATATTTAATGGGATTGGTATAACATACTGATATGTAGGGTTACTGCAAAATTAATAGCGCAGTGATAGTAAAGGCGTTGTTAACAACGCCTTTCACTTATCTATATTTTATGGTTTGAACGTTGCAACCACATCAATTCGATTGCTTGTATCTAAATTGATATGACCATTGTTACTGATATCGACAAAATCAAAAGCAGGTAAATCTGCATCTGCAACATCACCAGTGTTAACAGCATCTGGATCACGCTGTAAAGATACAAAGTCAAACTGCTCGCGATCAACGCCTTGCGACGGAGCTGTATTCTGCATTGCAGTAAAAATTGTTTCTAATCGTCCTGGATGCTGCTTATCCCAAAGCTGTAGCATGTCTTTAATGGCTCCACGCTTTAAATTTTCCTGTGAACCACATAAATTACACGGAATGATTGGAAAAGACTTTAGCGTCGAATATTCTTTAATATCTTTTTCGCGGCTATAGGCGAGGGGACGGATAATCATATTGGCACCATCGTCTGATAATAACTTAGGTGGCATAGACTTTTGCTTACCGGCATAAAACATATTTAAAAATAATGTTTCAATGATGTCATCACGATGATGACCTAGGGCAATTTTGGTCGCTCCTATGTGTTGAGCAAATCCATAAAGCGTACCACGTCGTAAACGTGAACATAGCGAACAGGTAGTTTTGCCTTCTGGTATTTTATCTTTCACTATCGAATAGGTATCTTTTTCAAGAATATGATAGGCCACACCAAGCTTATCTAGATAAGCTGGAAGCACATCTTCAGGAAAACCAGGCTGTTTTTGGTCTAAATTAACGGCAACAATTTCAAACTTAATTGGGGCCCGTTGTTGAAGATTTAATAAAATGTCCAGCATAGTGTAGCTATCTTTACCACCAGAAAGGCAACACATAACCCGATCACCATCTTCAATCATATTATAATCTGCAATGGCGGAACCGACCTCTCGTCGAAGACGTTTCTGCAGTTTATTCATTCGAGTTATATTTTTTTTAGTGATTGTATCTACTTCAACTTCAGACATAAAAATGCGCCCAGTAACTAAGTGTTTCAGGGCGCGTATTATTCCAGTATTCTGGGGCTGGGTAAAGTAGTTAACTTACCCTATTGGAGACTATTCTTCTAAAGGTGATTTATAACCGTCAGGCTTAATCGCTAATAAATCACAATTAATACTATCAATGACATGTTCAGCGGTATTACCAATTAAGGCAGCAGAAAAACCAGTGCGGCCAACGGTACCCAGCACAACCAATTCTGCATCTAATTTAGCGGCCATCTCTGGAATAATATCTTCAGGTAATCCTTCTTCAACATGACAGTTTTCGAGGGGAATATTATAAGCTTGAGCTAAATATTGAACCCGTTGTTCATGTTGCATACGCACTGTATTGTTATAAACATTAGCATCAAAATCAGGTAATTCGATGGCTAAATTAACTGGCGTACCAGGATACCCATTGACTAAATGAACACTAGCAGAGAATTTTTTTGCTAAATCGAGGGCATGGGTAATAATTTTACCGTTAAGAGACTTGTGGTCTTCATCTTCTGCAACAACGTTAACCGCACATACAATTTTCCCTTCAACAGGCCAATCATGTTCCTTGACTAACAACACCGGAATCGGTGACTTACGCATTAAATGCCAATCTGTAGGTGTGAAAATAACCGCTTTTAATTTGTCGTGCTCATGGGTACTTTTAATGATTAAATCGTATTGACCTTTTAATGCATAATTAATCACACTTTCGAAAGGGCGATTATGCCAAACAACTTCAGTATCAATATTACCTAGCGCATTTAAGCCGCTTATTGCATTTTCTAACCAAGCAACACGTTGATCGATAACACCTTGACGCATTGCTTCGCGTTCTTGACTAGACAAAATTGATGTCATTTCATAAGAAAAGTCAAAAATAGATAAAAAAGCAGTGATTTTAGCCTGACTTTTTGAGGCTAACTCAACAGCACGTGCCAAAGCGGGTTGATGATCCGTCGTTGGATTAATCACCACGAGTATTTTTTTATAATCCTTCATAAAACCTCCAAAGCTGTTGTATTTTTTTATTCTTATTAACTACTGATAGTATTACCGTTTCCTAATAAATAAACGTTGAGGTAGATCATACAAAACCAATTTAAGTAGCAATACGGGCATTTCCCGCAAGCGTGCCTAATGCGGCATGGTCGATAATAGAAATGTATTTACCCTTTACTTCGATCAAACCTGCCTTTTGAAAACGACCTAATAAACGACTAATTGTTTCGACCGTTAATCCCAAATAATTACCAATATCGCCGCGGGTCATAGTGAGTCGGAACTCATGCGGTGAAAAACCTCTGTTACCAAAGCGATTAGCAAGATTATTAATAAATGCAGCTAAACGTTCTTCGGCATTTTTCTTTGAAAGAAGCAAAATCATTTCTTGATCGCTCATGATCTCGTTACTCATTAAGCGCATGATTTGTTGACGTAGCTTTGGCATTGTTCCCGATAATTCGTCTAGTGTCTCGTAAGGGATTTCACACACCATTGATGTTTCTAGGGCTTGGGCAAAACTTTGGTGAAGCTGGGCGTGGATACCATCAAAGCCAATCACATCTCCAGCAAGATGAAATCCAGTAATTTGTTCATCACCTTGTTCAGTGATGGTATAACTTTTTATCGTACCAGAACGGATAGCATACAGAGACTTAAGCGGGTCGCCAGATTTGAAGATGAGATCGCCTTTTTGAATGGGCTTTTTCCGTTCTATAATTTCGTCGAGTTTATCGAGTTCATCATTGTTTAATGTAAAAGGGATACACAATGCTTCCATACTGCAATCGTGACAATGAATGGCACAACCATTAGTTGATGGACGACGAGCTTTAATCAAATCTGAAGGCATACCCATTCTCAATTTATGAAGACACTACTATGTTATACCATTCTGCCTTAATAAGGTACTCCTGAACATGCTGGAAATACCTGTATGTTGAGGGAATGGACGATGTAATTTTATTACAAATATGCCTATTTAGAACACTTGTTGCCACTGTCGCTTTTATGTACGAAGTGTTAGCAGTACTTAATTGATTTTAAACATAAAACGTATTTCGTATAACGTACTTTTTAGTTGTGATATTTTTCTTTATGTGAGAAAAATTCAAGTTTACGTTAATCAGTTTAGTTGATGAAATGCGATATAGAGAGTTTGTAATCCAAATAAAATTAACAAGCCACCACTGAGGAGACGAACAGAACGTTTTTGAACCCAATGAGCTAAGGTTTTTGCCGCTAATCCAGCCGCAAAAAGTGCTGGTAAAGTGCCTAAACCAAAGGCAAACATAATGAGCCCGCCTTGCATAGCACTACCAGATGCAACAGACCAAGTTAACGTACTGTATACTAGGCCACAAGGTAACCAGCCCCACACCATTCCAGCCATGACGGCTTGTAACGGGTGATTAATAGGGATAAATTTACGGGTTAAGGGTTGTAAATAGCGCCACAATAATTTGCCTACTTTTTCAATGTGAACTATTCCAAACCAAATTTGAGCAATATAAAGCCCGGTAAGGATCATCATGATCCCAGCAAAAATGCGCAAAAAAATTAAATAATTATCCGCATCAAACATATGTCCTAATGCAGATGCACTGCCACCGACAATCACGCCAGCCATGGTGTAACTGAAGATACGCCCAAGGTTGTAGCTAAACAGAAATGTTAGCTGAGTGCCTAAATGATTTTGCCCATTTGTGGGGATGTTTGCAGAAAAAGCCCCAATCAACCCGCCGCACATACCAAAACAGTGTGCCGCGCCCATTAAGCCAACAATAAAAGCACCACCGACGTTATATTCAATCATGTGATTTACTCTGTTTTTGTATCTATTGACGTTGTTTTTTCGTTGCTACCAGCCTTTAGTAGTGAAGAAGGGGCATTATCGACATTTTCTACAGGTGTGGCGGTGTTATCTTCATCAAATAAAATAGACACACTTTGTCTGTCTAAATCATCAAATTGTTCCGATTTAACTGCCCAAAAGAAAATAGACACCGCGATTAATACAAATAGCATCGCAATAGGTATTAATACGTAAATGATACTCATAGTTTTATCCTAAGAAGTCGTAAACTATTGCTCACGACTATCAGTGAACTAACTGACATGCCAATAGCTGCAATATAAGGTGCAACATGCCCTGTAACCGCGAGTGGCAAAATAACGATGTTATAAGCAAAAGCCCATAACAAATTTTGATGGATGATACGCTGCGCCTTTTTTGCTACGTAAATAGCATCGTTAAAGCGTGACAAGTGATCTCCAAGTAAAATCAAATCCGCACTGTTTTTAGCGATAGCACTGCCACTGCCCATCGCAACAGACAAATTTGCACCGGCAAGCACTGGCGCATCATTAATACCGTCGCCAAACATTGCCACATTGGCTTGTTGTTGTATTGTGTTAATGAGTGTCAATTTGTCTTTAGGCGATAATCCTGAATGAACATCTGTAATGCCGAGCTTTTTCGCTAAAAACTCAACATGTCCCGAATTATCTCCACTAGCGATACTCAATTCAATATTGGCAGCTTTTAAAGCATTAACAGTGGTTAAGCTATCTGGCCGTAACTCGTCTAGTAACTCAATCTTTGCTATCAATTCATTATCAATAGACAGATAAATCCACTGACTCTCAATAGTATGATGTGACATGATAGTGCTATCTGGTGACACAAACTGTGCAGTACCTATCTTTATTCTTTGTTGGTTAATCTTAGCTGAAATACCCAAACCAATATGGTGCTCTACGTCTTCAGTAATATGTTGATTATCATTATAAATTGCAAATGCTAATGCGATAGGGTGTAGCGAGCCTTGTTCAACTGCCGCGGCCAAAGACAACACTTGCTCTGGTGAATATCCTGCAAAAGTGTGCACTTCACCAATAGATAAATGACCACAGGTTAATGTCCCCGTTTTATCAAATACTATATGGTCTATTTTGGGTAATTTTTCGAAAATACCTGCTTTACGTGGAATAACCCCTAATTTAGTAAAAATCGCCGTAGCGCATGTTACCGCTGTTGGAGTTGCAAGGGCGAGGGCACATGGACAAGTAGCAACTAATACCGACAATGTTATCCAAAATGCATCATCGGGTGAGATAAATAACCACACGAAGTAGGTTATGCTTGCAATGGTTAATACCGTTCCCGAAAAATAACGCGCTAAACGATCTGCTAACAAAGCTATGGCCGGTTTATTGTTAGATGCGATCTCTTGCAAGCGGATGATTTCGGCAACAAGTTGATCTTGTCCTAACGCAATAATACGTACCTTAAGGGGTTGTTCAATATTAATGGTGCCAGCATACACGGTATCGGATACCTTTTTACTAATTGGCATTTGCTCGCCGGTTAACATTGCCTCATTAATACTCGATTGCCCAAAAATAATATCGGCGTCAGCAGCAACCACTTCACCAGGTTTAACTAATATCACATCACCAATAACAAGTTGCTTGGCCGCCACTTCAGTAATATCGCCATTGCGACATAAGTGTGCTGTTAATGGAACAAGTTTATGAAGGTTACTCGAACTGACTGATGCTTTTTGTCTTGCGGTTTGCTCAAAATATCGGCCAAGTAACAGAAAAAAGGTAAACATCGAGACGGATTCAAAATACACTTCACCATTGCCTTGAATCGTTGCAATACAGCTGGCGATATAAGCACCTAAAATGGCAATGGATACAGAAACGTCCATATTAAGTTTGCCACTTAATACACTACGAAGCGCACTAAAATAAAATGGTTGAGCAGAATACAACACCACAGGTGCGGCAAAAATCAAACTCACCCAACGAAAATAATCTCTAAATTCAACTTCTAAGTCGGTAAAGTATCCAGTGTATAAGGCAAGCGCAAACATCATCACCTGCATGGTGGCAAAACCAGCAAGTCCTAGGCGTAATAAAAATTTACGGCTATCTGCTTTCGATTGTTTCTCTTGTTCATCAACTTGATAAGGTGCAGCTTGATAACCAATTTTACTGATAATTTGTAAAATTTCGCTGAGGTGAATTGTATTACTGTCCCAACTGACTAATGCTCGTTGGGTTGTGGAGTTAACCAATACATTCTTGACACCCGGTATCGGTTTTAATTTATGTTCAATTAGCCAAGCACACGCAGCGCAAGTTATACCGTCAATAGACAAAGAAGTAGAATCAATGGCACCTTGTTTATGGACAAAGTCTTGCTGTACTTCAGGTAAATCATAGGCACTGTATTGTGATAATTGCTCAGGGACTAACGCCGTTTGGCGCTTACCCGGTTCACTACGATATTGGTAATAACTGCTTAAGCCAGCATCCATAATCGCTTGTGAAACCGCTTGGCAACCTGGGCAACACATAGGTTGTGGTTGCCCATTGATCACCGTGGTGAACTGATCCCCTGTGAGCACCGGTTCATTGCAATGGAAACAAGATGTCATTAATTTATACCAGCTTAATTAAATATGCCATCATTCAGACAGTTTATTGACCTTGTTTTAATTAAGCCAATATTCAACATCTTCTTTAATGTCAATGCGTTGTTGTATACGCCACTTAGCATCAAAACCTTCAATACGCACTTCCCAAGGGCCACTAATCGCATCATTTAATGGAACGTGATAGACGTAATTTGCGTCGGCAGTCGCGTTCAAACTAAAATCTTTCGATTCTATTGTTGGGTGATAAAATTGAATATTAAGTGCTGCGCGGTATTCTGGGCCACCGTGTTGCGTGATGGTTAATTCATTATCATCAACCGTGACTAAAAATTTCATACCAATTTGTTTAGCGTATTTAATTTTACGCAAATCCATATTAATGGCTTTGCCTTCTTTGTAATAATCTTCGGCAACTAATGAATCGGAATTATCCAATGCAATCTTTAATGTGGCTAAACTGGCAATAACGGCACACATTGGCAAAATAATTAAAAACCACGGCCAAAATTGCTTATACCAAGGGAGTTGATCAGACATAATTCGTCCTAAAAGAGTGTAAATAATTCGGGGGGTATTTTACCCCTTAACGGCTTAATAATCACTTAAAAAAAAGGCCTCGATAATGTCGAGGCCTTATTGTTACCTATAAGTAACTATTTGTTTGATAAGCTATAAACATAAGCTGATACTACATGGACTTTCTCTTCACCAAGAATGTCTTTCCACGCAGGCATCACGCCAGCACGTCCATGAGTGATAGACTCAGCTATCACGCCACGGCTACCGCCATATAACCAAACATTATCAGTTAAGTTAGGTGCACCCATAAATTTATTGCCTTTTGCGTCCATACCATGACACGCAAAACAGCCTTTCATAAATGAACCTTGGCCTTTTGCAGCTAACGCTTCATCATGCTCACGGCCAGACAGTTTCACCACGTATTCAGCAAGACCTTTGACCTCGCTGTCTTCAATAGGCAAACCACCTTTAGGCGGCATCATTCCGTTACGTCCATTCATGATTGTGGTTTTAATAGTGGCAAGTTCGCCGCCATATAACCAATCACCGTCGGTAAGGTTAGGGAAGCCCTTAGAACCACGAGCATCAGAACCATGGCATTGAGCGCAGTTTTGTAAAAACAAACGTCCACCCACTTTTAGCGCTTCAGGGTCTTTGGCCAGTTCTTCTAACGGTGTGGCTAAGTAAGCGGCAAAAATAGGTCCGTATTTTTCGTCCGCATGAGCCACTTCGCGGTCATACTGAGATAAACGGTTTTCTGCTTTTGCTGCTTCAAGCGCTGCAGCTGAGTCAGCTTTAATGCCTTTGTCTGTGCCAATGCTTTGGTTAGAGCTTGTCCAACCAAATAGACCTTTATAGTTACCAAGGCCTGGATACAGAGCTAAATAGATCACACCGAATACGATGGTTAAATAGAACATGTAAGCCCACCACTTAGGCAGTGGGTTGTTCAGTTCTTCAATACCATCAAAACTGTGGCCCATTGATTTACCTTCTTCTACACCGGTGTAATTATTATTAACCACCTTAAGAAGGATAAAACAACCAACGATAACCACAATTGTCAGTACAGAAATCCAAATGCTCCAGAAGTTACTCATAATCATTACTTCTGATCTCCCGAGTCTTTTGACATTTTCGCAAGTTCATCTTCTGTAAACACTAGGTTAGCCGCTTCATCAAATTTTGATTTGCTGTGCTTACTATAAGCCCACAAGAAAATACCTACAAAAGTCACCATAACAACTATGGTTAAAATACCTTGAAAAGTACCGTAATCCATTATTGCCTCCTACTTGAGTGCGTGACCCAAAGATTGCAAATACGCGATGAGTGCTTGTAATTCAGTCTTACCTTCAACTGCTTTTTTAGCACCAGAAATTTCTTCATCAGTGTAAAGATCATTCCCTTTATAACCGCCTTTATGCAGGTTACGAAGGATAGTCATCTTGTCACCAGTCAATTCGCCATCTAATATATTTTCGGCTAACCAAGGAAACCCTGGCATATTTGACTGAGGAACAACGTCACGTGGATTCAGTAAATGCACTTCATGCCATTTATCACTATAACGCCCACCAACTCGTGCCAAATCTGGGCCTGTGCGTTTAGAACCCCATTGGAAAGGGTGATCCCATACAGACTCGCCAGCAACAGAATAATGGCCATATCGTTCAGTTTCAGCACGTAAAGGACGGATCATCTGGCTATGGCAGTTGTAACAACCTTCACGCACATATACATCACGGCCTTCAATCTGTAGCGCTGTGTAAGGAATGAGTCCCTCAACAGGTTCAGTCGTGTCTTTTTGAAAAATAAGTGGGGTGATTTGCACCAAACCACCAAAACTAATGGCGATCACAGTAAAAATAGCAAGCAGACCAACATTCTTTTCAATTAATTCATGATTAAATTTCATCGAATCTGCTCCTTAAACTTCTGCAATAGCAGGTAGTGTATCTTTAGGTGCTTTAACGGTACGTATAACGTTGTAAGCCATAATCAACATACCTGTTAAGAAGAAACAACCACCAATAAAGCGAACAAAGTAGAATGGATACGAAGCTTCTAAACTCTCAACAAAACTGTACGTTAACGTACCGTCAGAGTTTACCGCACGCCACATAAGACCTTGCATAACACCCGAAATCCACATAGCAACGATATACAATACTGTACCGATGGTTGCTAACCAGAAATGAACATTAACTAACTTCATGCTGTACATGCGGCCATGGCCGAAAAGTACAGGAATTAAGTGATATAACGAACCAATTGACACCATTGCAACCCAGCCTAGCGCGCCAGAGTGAACGTGACCAATAGTCCAGTCGGTATAATGAGATAACGCATTTACCGTTTTAATTGCCATCATAGGGCCTTCGAAGGTAGACATACCGTAGAAAGACAATGAAACAACTAAGAAACGCAATACAGGATCGGTACGAAGCTTATGCCAAGCACCTGATAAGGTCATAATACCGTTAATCATACCGCCCCAAGATGGCGCGAATAAAATTAAAGACATCACCATACCTAATGACTGAGTCCAGTCTGGTAGGGCAGTGTAGTGTAAGTGATGAGGACCAGCCCAAATATATAACGCAATCAATGCCCAAAAGTGAACAATTGATAAACGATAAGAATACACTGGACGACCAGCTTGCTTAGGTACAAAGTAGTACATCATTCCTAAGAAACCAGCAGTAAGTAAGAAGCCTACCGCATTATGACCATACCACCACTGAACCATCGCATCGACTGCACCAGAGTACAGCGAGTAAGACTTAAATAAGCTTACCGGTACCGCCATTGAGTTAACAATGTGAAGTACTGCAACAGTAATGATAAAGGCACCAAAGAACCAGTTAGCCACGTAAATGTGGGAGGTAGTTCGTTTAGCGATTGTGCCAAAGAATACAATTGCATAACTGACCCAAATTACCGCAATCGCGATATCAATTGGCCACTCTAATTCTGCATATTCTTTGCTTTGGGTTATCCCCATTGGTAAAGTGATTGCAGCTGCAATAATAACGGCTTGCCAACCCCAAAACGTAAATGCAGCTAATTTAGGCGCAAATAGACGGATTTGACAGGTACGTTGCACAACATAGTAGGATGTAGCGAAAAGGGCTGATGTTCCGAACGCGAAAATCACCGCATTGGTATGTAAAGGTCGTAAACGACTAAACGTTAACCAAGGTGTTTCAAAGTTCAGTTGTGGCCAGATTAACTGAGCCGCAATTAATACACCCACTGCCATGCCAAAAATTCCCCACAAAACGGTGGTTAATGCGAATTGGCGAACAATAGTGTAGTTGTAATCAGCGCCTGTAGACTGGGAATGGTTCATCATAATGCTTCCACGGCTTATTACTTTTACTTTTAATATTTAGTAAAGCGAGCTTTACCAGTTAAGTTGACAATTGGTTAAAAACGAGCCGGTTAAGGCTATGTTTACAACTATTTGCCAGAATGTTGCCTCGATTTTATTCTCTCTATCACGAGGCGATGTAATGATACTTGAGCTGAGTCAAAAAAGATACGCCACAACATGCAACAAAATTGATCTAGATCAATTTCGACAAGATAATGTTACCAATCCAAGTATAAAGGCTACTAACTGTGCATAAAATAATCAAAGTTTCTGTTTTAAGTTTTTTCTCAATGTTTTTAATGGCCTGTGATAATTCAAAAATGCCAGAGAACAATCAATTTCCAGTCGATAAAACTTTATGTCAATTTTCGCAAGGTGAATGTTATAAAAAAGTAGCAGATGTTAGTGTCGGATTAATGATCGATCCAGTGAATACACCAAGCGAAAAACCACTTAATCTTACGCTTAAAACTTCACAAGCGATCACTAATGTTTCAATCAGAGTTGAAGGACGCGATATGTTTATGGGCGTGATACCTGTTTCATTGTCCTCAATAACAGACAATGAAATACAAGGTACACTTATTTTTGGCTCGTGCAGTAGCAATTATATGGTTTGGCGTGTATTTGTCTCATTCGACTATCAACAACAACCTCGAACTTTGCTATATGACTTTCTTGCTGATAACTATCAATAATGATGTTGGTGAAACATTGCATTGCTTTATTTATGGGGAATAGGGCAAAAGGATAGTCTGCTGACTTTGCCTGTAAATTGTGTATCGGCTTATAGAAAGTGCAATTATGACCTTTAGCATACAACGCTATTAATTAGCATATGGTGTTATAAGGTTACTTTAATTAATTTTTCTTTGATTTATTATGATCAGACACACAGAAGTGGTGCGACCTATTAAAATGCAATTGATAACTATTCTCATTAATGTATTATTAACTTATTACATATAGTTCAACTGGGCTGAAAGAATAGGGCAACGACAAGAAATCTACTGTAGAGCAACATTATAGATTTTTAAATCGATTGCGATATAAGGAGTACACATGAACAGAATAAATGTGTCAATTGATGCAAACAAAGTGGCGCAATTAATTAAAGCAGGCCACTTGTGTGCGGCAGATTTACAATGCTTAGATAAAGCCAGTAAACAAACGGTTTGGCAGTTATGCTTATGGAGTTGTCAAAAACGCTCAACTTGCCAAAACAAACAATGCCAACAACAATGCATGCCATCATCAAGCATAGAACGTTGCATGCAACAACTCATAACAGATGATGAAATTGCGTTAACGACATATTCAAATTTATCTGTTAAAAATCGGTACGATTGATGCCGATAAATAACATTATCGGCATTAGACTTAAAATTGTATAATATGGCAATATTATCAATAACCTGCATTTAATTACATGACTAATAATATCATTGATGAGTTGCCGCCAGTATTACCACTTTTTGATGCCGCTGAATTTGTGCTGCAAGGTAATGCTAAAATCAATCAATACATTACTAACATATCAATTAAAAAAGTCGCCGATGCAGGGCTTATCATAGAGCATTGTGCCGATTGGTTGTTTGAACAAAAACAGTCTGAAAATAACTATAAAGCCTATCGTAGTGAACTAACCACATATCTACATTGGTGTTTTGATGTAGTGGCATTATCACCAAGCGCAGTAACGCGAAAAGACATTGCTAAATATATCGATTACTGTCAATCACCGCCAACTGAATTAATCGGTTACTTTAATGTAGCTCAATTCAAACTCGATAAAGCAACTGGTGATAGAGCGCCCAATCCACAATGGCGACCGTTTATAGGTAAAAAACACCTTGGGAAATGTCTACCATATCAACTGAGTGACAATGCACTAAAGACTAAAATAGCGATATTATCATCATTCTATGGCTATTTAATTAGTGAGGAATACACCGAACGAAACCCAGCTCAATTATGGCTTAAACACAGTCGTTTTGCGATTAAACGTAAATTCACCATCGACGAAGACAACAACAACCATGCATTCACTGAACTTCAATGGTCATACGTTATCAGTACTGTTGAGCACTTAGCGCAAAATCAACCAGAACAACATCAACGCAGTTTATTCCTCATTACACTATTATATAGCTGTTACTTACGAATCTCCGAGATCAGTGCACGTGCAGGTTACGCGCCCATCATGAGCCAGTTTAGGCAAGATCCACATTCTGGCATCTGGTATTTTCACGTGCCATTTTCTAAAAGCGGCAAAGCACGTAATATTGCCATATCAAAAGCATTGCTGGCTGGACTAGTTGATTATCGACGTTATCTGCGTCTCAGTGATTTACCCAACATCAACGATCAACATCCTATATTTGTCCGTCACAAAGCAGCAGCCCATGGACGTGAATCTGGAATCATCAACGCCAATCTTGGTATTCGCCACATACGAGACGAAATCGACAAGCTCATTAACTTAGCAGCAGACAATGCCGCCAAAGATGGTTTTGAACATGACAGCCAACTTATGCGAAAACTCAGTGCGCATAATATTCGCCATACAGGGATAACGCACGATATCAATATTAACCGTCGACCGTTATCACATGTCCAGGCCGATGCTGGCCATGAAAGTATCGACACCACATCACAGTATTTACATACGACACAAACTGAACGACACCAAAGTGCATTCAATAAACCACTAAATCATCTTGCTGAGATTAAATAGTTGGCTACCATTGACCGTGAAAAGTAAAAGTATGCAATCTCAGCACGATCATAATCATGCATTGAAAGACATCAATATGCTTAACCGTTCAAAAATTGACATAGCGTAATAGCAGCCATGATTAAACTATTAAACATAACGCCCAATGTATGCATGACCATCATTGAGAAATATAACCACACACCTATGCGCACAATGTATATTATGTTAAATAGGATATTTATGTAATTCAATAATGTGGCTTCTCAATGTGGTTTCTCATACCAAATGAGTTTTGTGTCAACTTTTGACTCTGGCTTTAAATTAATATTAATCAATATCTTATAGTGGATTCAGCCTTGATGTTGCATCATTACGGTGAAATTCTATACATTAGAGCGCTTTTGGGTGCTTTTTAACCACCTGACTTTTTAAAATCCTGTGGTATGTTTTTGTCGTTAGAGCTACTTTATAAAGCCTGGTGTCTAGTAACTCCAATCTTCATATGCCAATGGCAAGCTGTTCAGTAAGCTGCGTCTTTCTCTCCAATTAGGAAGATGCTTATCCATAATCCCTTTGAAGCGTTCATTGTGATGACGCTCAATTAAATGCACCAATTCATGGACCAGAATAAACTCTATGCATTCCACGGGTTTTTTGGCTAACTCCAAATTAATCCATAGGCTTTTTGCTTCAATATTGCAGCTGCCCCATTTGGTTTTCATTTTCTTAATACCGACGGATGTTGATTCAACATTCAGTCTCTGTTGCCAATAAGGTAGCAACTTGGAAATAGTCTTTTGCACTTGCTGACGGTATAAACCATTCAATAACTTCAACCGGTTATCTGCTGTTGTATTATCCGCTACTAGTAACTCAGTGATGTTATTACTTTTAGTTGCTGTAGCGACTTTTCTACCAACATTAACGACAATGCATCCGTTAAACTTATGCTGTCGATATGTGTTCTATTGATACCAAGACCAGACCAACACCATAGATAGGGTTTTGTGTCCGTTTCAGAATAAATAGGAAAATACTGCGACCATAGACTTATCCCAAGAGATAGAAAGCCCTTGGTTTTGATGTCAGTCTCTGGATTACGACGCGTCCACATGGGTTCGGGTTAACTCGTCTCTCTATATCACACCTGCCGAACTTTCGTTCGTACTTTGACTCCAACGCTCACGACCGTAGCTCGGCCGCTTGGAGTGGTTTGAAGCCGGCTTCCGACAGCAGACTTCGGTGGGCCTACCACCATCTCTTCCTGAGCTAGTCATGACACTTCCTTATGCTGCTAACTTTCGTGCCTGCGGCACACTTTTCTTTGCCAGCCGAGTCCAGGCGGTAACCGATAGCAACACCTATCGTTTTGAGCTCTTCCCAAGCGGGAAATGCGGCAGCGATATCATCAGCAGGCAGGACATGGTACTCGCGAGCTTCGATACGCCCATGACCTTGTTCAACAGTGCTTGTGTAAACCTTCTTCGTTACAGGTGCCAGTGCTTTTCGAACCTACAGATATCAGTTGCAGGCACCTGCTTAAATATGAACAAATAGCCACAACCACTACTACCACAAAGTATTTATACTCTAAAGAATTATCATGGCTGAAATCGAAAACGTAAGTGTCAGATGAGACCATGCCATCTTTACAAATAGGATTGCCAAAGTTTTTTAAAGTTACATCATTTATTTGATACTGACCATTAGGAATACTCAGGTAAAAACCATCTAAGTTACGTAACGGCTTGACCGCCAAGTGAGAAACTTTAGTAATTGAATCATCTGACAAATTGTTCAATAAAACACTGAAGGCAACTTGCTTCCCTTTAATAATGGGAAGTTCTTTTTTTAAGTATTCCGGTTCATATGACAATATATCTTCGATGGTTAAGTCTAGATTATCCTGAGCTTTCAGCCCCACAATGCTAGAACCAATATTGAAATGATTAAAGTTCTCATGCTTACCTCTTTAATCGAATGTAATTACCAACAAAAACAAAAGTGATAACAATTATCACTAGGATGAAATCGAGTGGTCAAAATTATGTATGATTCCACCACATATACAGGGCGGGAGCATACTTTGAGCAAATTCTACCCAAAGAAGACTCCAGCCCTGTAGTCGTCGTCCCAACTAGCCCTTTTTAGCTTGTTCCGCTGGCTCGGCGCACCACAGTCGTGTTGTCTAAGCATGTTCATTACAAAACGTCTAAATAGAGCCATATTTTCAACAGCACCACGGAAGCTTGGAGTCACCATAGGTTTCGATATCTCGCCACCCTTCGGCACCGGCCATAATGGCACTAATGACAAGGAAAATTACGTCAACAAGATCATGCCTTTGGTTCATATCTGAACGGAAATCTTCGACGACAGTAAGGTGCTCGATTAGTGTCATTGTGGCAGCTCTACGATAAAGGAGAGCGCATTAGATCACAGCAGGTGGAGCACATCAACATTGGTTAACAGAGTGTGATCCCGCCCTGCTCTGTTACCAAACCATCCATAAGAACCTCTATTAGCACCTTGTTGGTTATTATTATACTGAACGGTGCGACAACTTGTGTCTTATGTTTATCAAGTATTATAATTAAAAAGGTAAATTAACTTTTTGATTATCCAATGTTTCTATAACAACTTGAGCTTAAATACATCAGCCACAGACTTGTAAAATTGGTTTGGAATTGAACGCAATGCCTGTTGTGAGCAAAAACACTTCGATAGCATTTTTTATGGTTGGATCGATGGTTAATCCAACAATGAGATTGGCCTCTGCACTGATACGTTGTTGAATGATATTGCCTATTAGATGATAGGTATCTAGTGCGAGTTCTTGTTGGGATACAATGTTAATTATTGCGCCATTAGCCGAGCTGATGTCGATATTTTCAACCAATGGGTTGTCTAATAATCTATTAACAGTCGTTTCGATATCGCTGACATTTTTGACTTTTGCCATGCCAACGGAAGCAAAACCTTGAGTGTGAATGACTGTTTTAAAGTCGCTGATATCAATATTGATGAGTCCGGTTACGCTTAGCATGAAGCTTAAGCCTGACAAGGTATCTAATAGCAATTGGTTACTGATCTTAAACGCATCAATAAGCCTTACTTTACCGCCAAGCACCTTGGATAATCGGTCGTTCGGCAATACGACTAGGGCATTGCAATATTGCTGTAATGCGTTAATGCCCTCTTCTGCAAATCTAGCTTTTTTCATCCCCTCAAAACTAAAAGGTTTTGTGACAAGCGCGATAACCGGAATGTTATGAGTTTTGGCTATTCTTGCAACCTCTGAGATAGCACCAGTGCCTGTGCCACCTCCCATACCAGCAGTAATAAAAATAATACTGGCTTGCTCAATAGCCTTTGATATTTCTGCCTCAGACTCAATTGCGGCAAGACGGCCTACATCTGGATTAGCGCCTGCGCCTAAGTTATTCGTTATTGATTGACCTATTTGAATGGTGTCGTCTGCTACATTGCCTCTTAATGAACGTAGATCGGTATTGATGGCTAAAAATCGAATCTCTGAAAAGTCGTGTTTCTTTTGCAGTGCTTGCAGGGTTGAACAACCACAGCCGCCAATGCCGATGACCAGAATGGGCTTTGATTCAATAATGAACATAGGTATTTATTCCATTTATTAATATGGAATGTAAAATACGCTAAGGCTGCGTCAGATTGTGACGCACAGGGTGATTTTATTCGCTTAACGCGATTAATCGTTGAGTTTGTCTGTAAATGTATTGCTTAATTGCTGGCGGATTAAGCACTTTGATTGATGTGGCATGGCTCCAAACCAATTCACGAAAAAATGTCGAATTGATAAGCTCGGCAGTAATTTTAACCTGGTTGTTTTCACAGGTTGTAACAGTAAATGCATATTGGTGAGCTTGCAGTTTGCGAATGAAACTCGACTCTGGCTGCGTGATACATTCAAATAGGATTGTTTCACCGCGATAACGCCGACCTTGTTTTGACAAGTTATTTGTATTGATTTTTATTGACGGTAAATCCAGTTGCTTTATGTTGCTAAAGTAGTTTAGTGGCCATTGATTTAACTTTGTGTCTGTACCAACCCTGAACACCAGACTTTTTTCGCCTTCATTATCAACAAATGCATAAGGTGACAGTTTACTGTAATGCAACGATATATCTTTATTATGTATAAAGCGTTTAACGTTGCAGCTTATTTGTCTGCCTTTTAGTATTGCGCATTCTAGCGTGAGTTGATCGTCTGTTACATTCAGATGGTTGGCTTTATTTGACACACTTTCTAACCATCGAATATGCCCCTCACTGTCTTTTAAATGCTTTTTGGCTTGGCTAAACGTTTGTTGCAATTGCTTTAGACTCGTATTGGGTAAAAACACACTTCCGATACGTTCTAACATCGCGAAAGCTAAAGCCTCATTATGATCCATTTCGGCGAGTTGTACTCGCTTCCAGTCGGCGGTGATTGACCATTTAAAAGGCCTGTTAGTGTCGTCGATGTGTAGGCCGCAATGGCTGATGTTTAATAGGTCTTGCAGATCTCGTTGTATTGAACGTAATCGAGCCTCATAACCTTTGGCGGTTAATCGCTCACATAATTGTTTAGCGGTTAGGCTTTGCGGATATGATGGCAGCAATGCGAGAATAATGACTTTTCGGGTTAAAGAATCATATTCCATATCTCATCCTCACATCGATTAATTGAGTTAATAAACATACATGACAATAGTTTAATTATTTGTCTATATCATAGAATTTTATACTAATACCAATCCCATTAAATATCTGGTCAGTTCAGAGTCTCTCAGGTTTTTCAATTCAAGGCACATTGATGTAGAAATGGTTGTTGCCTTTTAAATCGATGTAACACAGAAGTGGCATACCTGAGAG
>NZ_JBSQBN010000096.1:0-18360 GCF_053850585.1 Shewanella sp. A22 | reverse complement strand
GAGTCTCTCAGGTATTCCACTTCTGTGTTACATCGATTTAAAAGGGAACAACCATTTCTACATCAATGTGCCTTGAATTGAAAAACCTGAGAGACTCTGAACTGACCAGATATTTAATGAGATTGGTATTAAATATGAAAATGGGCATTGATAATCTATCAATGCCCATTTTACCGATATAAACGCTTAATGTATTAGCGTGTACATTCTTCTAGTAGGTACGCTAAGTGACGGTAAGAAATACCGCTATGTTGCGTTAAGCCAACTTCACACATTCTGTTGGCGTAATAACCCTCTTTGGTTTCGGTTGGGATCAGCTTTTTAATGTTGCGCAATGCACTGGCGTTAATTTCTGGCTTATATAAGCCTTTTTCGCCAGCATAACCACAACAACTGATGCCTTCTGGTAATACAACGTTCTTCGCGCATGCATCGGCAATCGCTTGCTGTTTAGGCTCTAGTTTCATCTTACGGGCACTACATCCTTGATGTAAGGTGACGTTAGACTTTTTAGTAATGGCCATATTGGGTAATAATTTGTCGTGCATAAACTCGACTAAGTCGGTAATTTCTACTTGTGGGTTACCAGTTAACGTACGATAAGTACAAGACAATGCATCAACCACAACAGGGACTTTACCATTGCCAGATAATTTGCTCAGTGTGTCAATAAGCTCATCACGTTTTGCATCAGCATTTTTAAAGTCACCTTTTGATTCCCACATTTGACCGCAACATAAACTGCGAGTGTTTTCTGGGATGATCACATTGTAGCCAGCGCGTTCAAGTAGAGTGATGACCACTTCAGGCAGCGTACGGTTGTCAGGATCTTTTGGCGTTGGCCCAAATGTTCTGCCACCGCAAGCGGGGAAGTATAAAACCGTTGGCTGATCTTGTTTATGCGCAGAAGGCTTAGCGACTTTGCCACCTTTAGGGAAGTCTGGATTCCAATATGGGACTTCTTTTGAGATTAAACGACCTGCTTTCATTAGTGAGTTGGTGATGCCATCGCCTGTCACTTTATGCACAATGCCTAAAATGTCAAAACCGGTGCTGATCACTTGGTTTACCGCACCAAAGTGTTTAGCTTGGAAGTCGAGCACTTTTTGTTCGGTTGTTGTGATGTACGGTGTACGTAATTTACGCACTAACTGACCCATGCTGTTATCAACAGGGCAGGCAATTGTGCATAACTGACAAGCGGCACAAGTATCAATAACATCATATTTAGAGCTAGCACGCATTTCAGCTGCGGCTTGTTTGTCACCTGAGTGCTCTAAACGTTCAATTTCCCGTAGTACCGCGATACGTTGACGAGGTGAAAAATTCAGTGCCGATGTTGGGCAAGTTTTTTCACAGAAACCGCACTCAATACATTTATCGACAAAATCATCAACGATTGGGCAAGGCTTAATGTTTTTAATATGTACTTGGTCGTCATCATTTAGAATGACACCAGGATTGAGCAAACCATTTGGATCGAAAATCTGCTTAATTTGTTTCATTAAGGTATAGGCATCGCTGCCCCATTCCATTTCAACAAATGGTGCAACCGCTCGTCCAGTACCATGTTCAGCTTTCATTGAGCCATCGTACTTATTGATAACCATTTCGGCTACATCTTGCATAAAGCTGTGGAAACGGTCGATGTCGCCTTGTGATGCAAACGTTGGAGTAATAATGAAATGGAAATTACCTGCTAGCGCATGGCCATAAATTACCCCTTCAGGGTAACCGTGCTTATGGAATAATGCAGTTAGGTCTGCTGCTGCACTGGCTAAATGTTGTAATTCGAATGCAACATCTTCAATAATAACCGATGTTCCTTTAGGTCTTGCGCCACCAATAATCGGGAACAAACCAGAACGCATGGCCCAATATTTCCCGAATACAGCGGGATCATTACTGAACTCAATAGGACGTTCAGTGTCAATGTGAGCAATCTTTGTGATCACATCTTGAGTGTATTGGGCTAACGTTTCAGGATCATTCGCGCGGCACTCAATTAATAGAATGGCGGAACCTTCAGGTAAATCACTTAGCCACTCAGGCATGCCCGTTTTACCGGTTACTGATTTAATTGATGCCCAATCAAGTAATTCTGCTGCGGCGACACTATCACCTTTGATTGGAGGGATTGCGCTTGCGGCATCTTCCATATTGAAGAACACTGCCATGGCAGAAGCTTTAAACTGAGCTTCCTCTACAGTGTGATAAGTCACTTCATTAACAAATGCGAGTGTACCTTCTGAACCGACAATTAAGTGATTAATCAAATCAAATGGGTCACTGAAGTCTACAAGTGCATTAATACTGTAACCTGTGGTGTTTTTAATCGAAAATTTCTTACGGATCCGAGCTGAAAGTGTCGGATTATTCTGGGTGAGCTGTGCCAAATCTGTTAACGCGGCAAGCAATGCTGGATGAGACTGGCTAAATGCAGTCTTAGAGTCAGAGCAACCAGTATCAAGTTCAGTACCGTCGGCAAACATCAATTTAGCCGACTTAATGGTTTGATAACTGTTTTGTGCAGTACCACAACACATTCCAGATGCATTATTGGCTACCATGCCTGCGATTTTAGCCGAGGCTAAAGTTGCTGGGTCTGGACCAATTTTTTTATTGAAAGGTTTCAGTGCCATGTTGGCATCAGAACCAATCACCGCAGCACCAAGGGTTATCGATGTTCTATCTTCACTGATATCAATATTTCTAAAGCCATCATGGCCCAGAATAAGCAAAATACCTTCACCAATGGCTTGGCCTGATAAACTCGTACCAGCAGCACGAAAGGTTACCGGCACATTATGTGCTTTGGCGATATTAAGGGTTATTTTTACTTGTTCTGGCGTATCAGCATGCACCACAATTTCGGGTACAATTCGGAAATAACTGGCATCAGTTGACCAAGCAAAACGACGTACAGGATCATTAGATACCGCATGACTGCCTAGCTGTGATGTTAATGTATCCATCACTACTTGATAATTTATAGTCATAACATGCTCTCTTAACACTTAAATGAGCAGCAGGCAAAGTTGCCTGCTGCTTTATATTGTTATCGTTAGAATAGAAACAGCTTTACTGTGAATTAAAATCCACCCCAGATAACTGCAATTGTGCCTGCAACTAGGGCGTAACCTAGTGCGATAGGCATTGTTTTACGAATAATTTCAGATTCACGTCCAGCCATACCAACAACTGTGGCTGCTGCAACTACGTTCATCACACACATCATATTACCCGCGTTAGCCCCAATACCTTGGAGTGCTAATGCTAATGCGTGGTTCATACCAATGTTGTCGGCAACAGAATATTGTAGACCCGAGAACATCATGTTTGAGAAGGTGGCTGAACCAGAAAGGAATGCACCGAAAATCCCCACAATAGGTGAAACCCAAGCCCATACAGACCCCATGCTACTAGCCAGTAAGTCTGCAAGTGCAACAGGCATAGACGCTAGGCCTGCACCATTTTCACCAGAGTTAAGGAATATTTTCACCATAGGCACAGAAGCACCTAATGAAATAATCGTTGGTAGCATTGATTTACACGATACAGAAATTGATTGCTTCATTGCAGTAGGTTTCATTTTAAATAGCACAAAGCCAAATAAACACACAACAACAAAGAAGATACCAGGAGCATAGAAAGTGGCGAACCCCGCTTTTAATTCAGTACCTAACAATCCGGTCCAACTGATGTTAAAGCTGGTTAACCAACTTTTAAATGGACCAATAACACGTGATAACACTAACAGTGAAGCCATGATGATGTATGGAGACCACGCTGCAATCTGTGAGAATTTAACCGGCGTTTGCTCAATTGTTAATTCTTCTTCAGACTTGTTATCATTTTCGCTGAAGTCACACCAAGGCTGAGATGGCAGTAACCAACCTTTTCTTGCAACAGGGATAACTAACGCCATGCCCACAAGTGCGCCAATAACTGATGGGAATTCAGGACCTGCGAGGTAGTTAATTAACCATGCTGGCAGGGTAAAGGCGAAACCTGCAAAGATGGCGAATTTCCAAATTTGTAGACCTTCTTTTATTGACTTGTTACGGCCAAAGAAACCTGTTAATACACAAACCATCACTAATGGAATTAATGAACCAGTAATTAAGTCAATGCTGATCATATGCTTAGCAATAAACTGAGCATAACCTGCAAACGTGCCACCATGTTCTGCAAATTGAGCTGCAGCCATGTTAACACCACCTTCTGTAAGGCCTTGTTCCATACCAAACAATACCGGTAAGCCAATTGCACCAAATGACACTGAGGTTGAATCAGCAATCAAAGCTACCACTGCAGCTGCAATGGGAGGGATGCCTAATAATACGAGTAGCGGTGCTCCAATAGCGGCTGGAGTACCAAAACCTGCTGAACCTTCGATAAATGATCCAAACAACCAGCAAATAATCACAACTTGAACCCGAGCATCTGCGCTAATGTTGGTAAAACCAGCACGAATGGTGTCCATGGCACCAGAATATTTTAGAGTATTGAGTAGAAACACAGCTCCAAAAATAATGGTAAGCGGTGTTAATGCAGAAAGGAGTCCTTCAACAACCGAAGCGGCAAGTAGTTGCGTGTCCATTTGCCATATAAAAACTGCCGCAAGTCCAGTGGCAATCATTGATATTGGCATCGCTTTGGATGCCGGTAAGCGCATTAGTACTAAAAATACCATTACGCTAATAATGGGCGTTAAGCTTGCTAGTAACTGTAATATTGTCATGCATACCTCTGGTATTGCTAGTTGTGGGTATTAAGTTATTATTTGTTAGCATCACGCTAACTAGGGCGTAATAGACGTTATTTAAGTGTTAAAAGAGTTGATCGAGATCATCTAATACACGAGAAAGAGTATTAGCTGGTAGAAGTGAGACATGTATCAGATAACCGATCTGGAGCACTCGTTTTAGATCACATTTTTTAAAGGTGGAAATATTCATAGTCATAAAGCCAAGCGGTTGAACGATTGACTTTATGATAAGGTTAATTAGCTATTGCGAATGTGAAGAGGTTCACGTGATAGGTGTTTAAGGTGTGATGGAGTTCAAAATGTTAAAAAAGTTTACTGCCCCAGCCTAATTTATTCCGCAATACATGGAAATAATTATGTCCTTTTGGGTGGATCAGTCTGAGTCGTTCATTAGAGCGGCGAATAAATATTTCATCCCCTGGCAATACGGCCAAATGAACATGACCATCACAACTGACTTCAAGGTTTTCACCGTTATTAGGCGACACTACTAATTTTATGGTGCTGCAGGCATCAACCACAATAGGGCGGCATGATAGCGTGTGAGGAAACATAGGCACTAGAATAAGCGCTTGTAAATTGGGTGTTAAAATAGAGCCGCCAGCAGATAATGAATATGCAGTAGAGCCAGTAGGTGTCGATACGATCATGCCATCTGCACGTTGGCTATACATAAATTGCTCATCAATATAAACTTCAAATTGGATCATATGAGCAATTTTACCTGGGTGAAGCACTGCTTCATTTACGGCGGTATTGCTGGAGGTGATTTTACCGTGACGATGGACCTCCGCTTCAAGTAAAAAGCGATGTTCAGTTTCAAACTCACCATCTAAAACCTTTGACAAGGCATCTTCAAAGTTGTCAGGGGGGAGGTCGGTTAAAAAACCTAGATTGCCACGATTAACGCCAATTACCGCAACATCAAAACGTGCCAGAACTCTAGCAGCACCCAACATATTGCCATCTCCGCCAACCACAATGGCTAAGTCGCAATGTTCTCCCATTTCCAGAAGATCCATTGAGCATACGTCTGGTCCTAATTCGGCAGATACACGGTCTTCAACAATGACCTTAAAACCTTGCATATTTAGCCAATAATGTAATCGGGTAAGTGTAAGGTTAGTTCCTTGGTGATGTGGTTTACCGATGAGTCCGATAGTCTGGAACATTTTAGTCATATTCGAGTTTGTTATGCCTTTAGGCCTTGAAACATAGGAATTGATCCCCATAATATACTCAAACTTATTAAAAGTGTGAAATTTGCTGTTAATTTCTCAGTAAAGGCCACTTTATTTATTGTCGTAGAATGTAACATTACGCATTTTTTAGCTGGAGTGAAAATGAGCAACGAATCGAACAACACATCGCAAGATCAAGTGGAAGACGTCATCACACCTGAAGTCGCGGCTGATGAAGCAAGTTTGATGGATGAATTAACCCAAGCCAATTTTCGCATTGAAGAATTAGAGCAATTACTTGCAGAGTCTGAAACTGCGTTGGCTGAGCGCAAAGATGTTGAAATGCGTGCTGCTGCAGAAACACAGAATATTCGTACTCGCGCAGCCAAAGATGTCGAACAAGCACGTAAGTTTGCTTTAGAAAAATTTGCTAACGAATTATTGCCTGTGATTGACAATATGGAACGCGCCTTACAGGGAACGAATCCTGAGGATGAAGCGACCAAAGCGATTTATGAAGGTGTTGAACTGACCATGAAAGGCTTTTTAACCTCGGTTGAAAAGTTTGGTGTGACCCAAGTTAATCCACTTGGACAAGCATTTAATCCTGAGCATCATCAAGCAATCGGCATGCAGCCAAGTGCTGAGTATCCAGCCAATACTGTCATGATGGTAATGCAGAAAGGTTACTTGCTAAACGACCGTTTATTGCGCCCTGCTATGGTAATGGTTTCGCAAGGTGGCAATAGCGTGGATATTGAAGCATAAGTTTATCGCCACACGATAACAAATACAAAAAAGGACTGAATTTTCAGTCCTTTTTTATTAAGTCTATGTTGAACATATTAAATAAACGATTGAATTTGAGATAAAATTCCAGCCGCATCAAGTTGTAACTCTGCGGTAATTTCATCTGGTGCACCGTGTTTAATAAACTCATCAGGCAAACCAATCTGCAATACTGGTTTCACAATACGCATTTTTTGCAATGCCTCAATAACGCCAGAACCTGCACCGCCAATAATGGCATTCTCTTCAACAGTTACAATGACATTATGGGTATTGGCGAGTTGTTCAAGTAAGCTCAAATCAAGTGGCTTAACAAAGCGCATATCGGCAATTGTAGCATCGAGCTTTTCAGCTGCATCGGTTGCAGCAGCGAGTGTGGTGCCAAAGTTAATGATCGCAATTTTTTGGCCTTGGCGGGTTAATATCCCTTTGCCAATCGGCATACACGTCATGGTTTCAACTTGTTCAGCGCCTGTTGCAAATCCCCTAGGGTAACGTACTGCGGTTGGACCATCTTGGTAGCAATAGCCTGTGTACAGCATTTGGCGACATTCATTTTCATCAGATGGCGCCATAATCACCATGTTGGGAATACAGCGCATAAAACTTAAATCAAACGCGCCTTGGTGTGTAGGACCATCGGCGCCAACAATACCACCACGATCAATGGCGAATAATACAGGTAGGCGTTGTAATGCAACGTCATGGATTAATTGATCATAACCGCGTTGTAAAAAGGTCGAGTAAATAGCTACGACTGGCTTAAGGCCTTCACAAGCAAAACCTGCGCCTAGTGTCACGGCATGTTGCTCAGCAATAGCGGCGTCAAAGTATTGAGTAGGAAAACGTTGCGAAAACTCAACCATGCCTGAACCTTCACGCATAGCGGGGGTGATAGCGACTAATTTATCATCTTGCGCTGCCATATCGCATAACCATTTACCAAACACTTGCGAGAAAGTCGGTAACCCAGGTTTAGTGGCGGGTTTTTTAAATTGGCTTGGGTCAAATTTTGGGACGGCATGCCAACCGATAGGGTCTTTTTCTGCAGGTTCATAACCACGACCTTTTTTGGTCATAATATGCAGTATTTGCGGCCCTTTAAGGTTACGCATATTGCGCATAGTTTCAACAAGAGAATCAACATCATGGCCATCAATTGGGCCAATATAGTTAAACCCTAGTTCTTCAAACAATGTTGCTGGCACAACCATTCCTTTGAGGTGCTCTTCAGTACGCCGAGCCATTTCTTTGATAACAGGCATCCCTTTAAGGACTTTTTTACTGTTTTCGCGAATAGTGGTGTAAAAACGACCTGACATCAATTGTGCTAGATGGTTGTTAAGTGCGCCAACGTTTTCTGAAATTGACATTTCATTGTCGTTTAGCACAACAAGCATGTCTTTGTGGAGATCGCCTGCGTGATTCATCGCCTCAAACACCATGCCTCCAGTCATAGCACCATCACCGATAACGGCAACAACTTTACGACCCGCAGCTTCTTTGTCTGCGGCAACGGCCATGGCAAGAGCCGCACTGATTGAAGTACCAGAATGACCAACACTAAAAGTATCGTATGGGCTTTCTTCACGCCAAGGAAAAGGATGCAGACCATTTTTTTGCCTAATGGTATGCATGCGCTCACGGCGGTCAGTTAAAATTTTATGTGGGTACGCTTGGTGGCCAACATCCCATACTAATCGATCAAATGGGGTGTTATAGACATAATGAAGTGCCACAGTTAATTCAACTGTGCCTAAGCCAGAAGCAAAGTGTCCGCTAGAAATAGCCACAGACTCAAGTAAGAATTGTCTAAGTTCATCAGACACTTGTGGAAGTAAACCTTGAGGTAACTTCCTTAATTCTTCTGGTGTATTAGCTTTTGCTAGTACTGGGAATTTAGAAATATCGAAACTCATAGCGAGATTTTCTGACTCTTTATTATAATCTTCGCTCAATAATATAGTGGGCGAAGTCTGCAATTAACTGGCTATTGTATGGTAATTTAGTCAGCGCTGATAGTGCATCTTGTATTAGTTGTTCTGCACAGGCTTTAGCACCATCGAGACCTAGTAATTTCGGGAAGGTGCTTTTATTCGATTGTTGATCGCTGCCTTGTGGTTTGCCTAGCTCTTCGGTGCTGGCGATGATATCTAAAATATCATCTTGTACTTGAAATGCTAATCCGAGCGTTTGGGCATATTTCATCATCAGTTGATAGTGTGCGTCTGGTATATTCGCAGCGATTAACGCTAGCTCAACAGCACAACTGATTAACGCTCCGGTTTTTTTGTTATGTAACTCAGTTAACCTACTTAATTCAATACTGTGATCAGTCGAACTAAGATCAATCGCTTGTCCGCCACACATACCTTGATAACCAGAGGCTCTTGCTAATACTCTAACCATGGCTAGCTGTTGCGTCGGTGCTAAGTGATCAGATGGTTCGGTGATTATTTCAAAGGCCAATGTTTGCAGTGCATCGCCAGCAAGAATAGCGGTCGCTTCATCAAATGCAATATGAACCGTAGGCTGGCCACGACGAAGCGCATCATTATCCATTGCGGGTAAGTCATCGTGTATTAACGAGTAGGCGTGAATGCACTCAATTGCAGCGGCCGCTTTGTCAAGTGCATTAATATTTACCCCAAGCATGTCACCTACACTGTAGACTAAAAAAGGCCTAATGCGTTTACCACCCAATAATGCCCCATGAAGCATGGCTGCTTTTAAGTCGGGCGCAGCATCATCGAGCAGGGTTAAATGTTGGTTAAGAATACCATTAACGCGGGTTTGGTATGTTTTTATCGCTTCAGCTAGCACCTATTTAAGCCCTATTATTTAATACACACTTTTTTGACAGTTATTCATTTTCAATTGTGAACGGTGCTAGTTCAGCATCATCTTCATTTAATAATATAGAGACTTTTTGCTGCGCTTGCTCAAGCTTATTTTGGCTTTGACGAACTAATTTTATGCCGCGCTCAAATTGTTTTAGTGCGTCATCTAGTGACACTTCGCCTTGCTCTAAATGCGCCACGATGGTTTCAAGTTCAGTTAGTGATTGTTCAAAACTGAGGTTTTCTGGTTTTTTAGCCACAATTATCATTCCTTTCATTCAGCGTGTGACAAGGTATATCAGCCCAACGTATCGGTCAAATACAGTCGCTGGATATTTGCTCAACAGCACGCTTTGTTATTGAATTTTGTTTAGAATGTGTAAAAACAAGCTAAACTTGAGCCGAGTTTGTCCGATAAGTAGTTATGATTTGTGATTGTTAGCGTAAAATAGTATTGAAAATTGTGCGGTAATACATAACGATGGATAACATTGTTTATACAATATGGTGTCTGGCTATTCAGGTTATATACTGTGAGCTGAACATAAGCAGCGTAATGACTGCGGTTGAGGAGATGTTGTGGATTTAGCTACCCTAATAGGTATTATCGGTGCTTTTGCATTTATTATTGGCGCGATGGCCACCAGTGGCGGTGTTGGCTTATTTATCGATGTACCGTCAATTCTGATTGTTGTGGCAGGCTCTTTATTTGTTGTGATGATGAAATTTAACCTAAAGCAATTTTTAGGTTCAATTAAGATTGGTTTAAAAGCTTTTATGTTCAAATTGGATAAACCCGAAGATTTGATTGAGCAGTCGGTTACGATGGCTGATGCGGCTCGTAAAGGGGGATTCTTAGCATTAGAAGAAGCGGTAATTACCAATAGTTTTATGCAAAAAGCGATTGATATGCTGGTTGATGGTCATGATGCCGATGTGGTGCGAAATGCGCTTGAAAAAGACATTGCGTTGACAGAAGAGCGACATAAAGCCGGGATTGGTATTTTTAAAGCCATGGGTGATGTTGCTCCCGCGATGGGAATGATTGGTACCCTAGTGGGTCTAGTGGCGATGTTATCTAACATGGATGACCCTAAATCCATTGGTCCTTCAATGGCTGTGGCACTATTAACGACGCTTTATGGTGCAATGATTGCAAACATGATTGCAATCCCTATGGCGGATAAGTTGTCATTGCGCATGAATGAAGAATTGCTTAATCGTTATTTAATTATGGATGCGGTGTTAGCGATTCAAGATGGTCAAAACCCTCGAGTGATAGAAGGCTTTTTAAAGAATTATTTAGCAGAAAAACTGCGTAATATCGACACAACGGACGGAGAGTAACTCATGGCTAAGGCCAAGTGTGATTGTCCACCTGCAGGGGCCCCTATGTGGCTTGCGACGTTTGCTGATTTAATGTCGTTGCTAATGTGTTTTTTCGTATTATTATTAGCGTTTTCTGAAATGGACGTGATGAAGTTTAAGCAAATCGCTGGTTCAATGAAGTATGCATTTGGTGTACAAAATAAAGTTGAAGTAAAGGATATTCCTAAGGGGACCTCGGTAATCGCACTTGAATTTCGCCCTGGTCGTCCTGATCCCACCCCCATTGAAATTATTAATCAACAAACCAATGAAATGACCCAGCCGACGATAGAATATCAGGCTGGTGAAGAAGACAGTGCTGGTGGCACTCAAAAACAAAGTGGTGAACAACGTGGGGGAAATGCCGCCGCAACGGCTCAGCAAGAAGCTGAAGCTGTTAAAAAAGATGCCGCTTCTTCACAAGAGAACATTAACGAGCAAGTTAAAAAAATGGCCGAAAAGCTCAATGAAGAGATTGTTGATGGTGCCATTGAAATTGAATCATTAGGTCAGCAAATTATTATTCGAATTCGTGAAAAAGGCTCTTTTGCATCTGGTTCTGGCTTTCTACAACCTAAGTTTAAGCCGATTGTGCGATCAATTGGTGAGCTGTTAAAGGATGTCCCTGGGATTGTTACCGTGTCTGGTCATACAGATGGTGCCGATATTAGTAACGAGCTGTACAGTTCTAATTGGGCATTATCAAGTCAACGGGCTGTTTCGGTGGCCCATGAACTAAGAAGAGTGCCTGGTTTTGATGAGACGCGTATGAAAGTGGTTGGTGAGGCTTCTAATCATCCTTTGGTTGCGAATGATACAAAAGAGAATCAAGCCAGAAACCGTCGTGTCGAAATTTCTATTGAGCAAGGTAAACCTAAAGAGTCGAATGAAATAATCGTTACTGAATAATTCTTTTTGTGAATAAACACAGACGCAATCTCTTGGTACTAAAAGAGGTTGCGTTTTTGTTTTAAGTATAAGTATTAAGCTATGAATCCTGTTATACCAATCTCATTAAATATCTGGTCAGTTCAGAGTCTCTCAGGTTTTTCAATTCAAGGCACATTGATGTAGAAATGGTTGTTGCCTTTTAAATCGATGTAACACAGAAGTGAAATACCTGAGAGACTCCATTCTGGCGGGTTTCAAAGTCCTTTATGCTTCGTTAGATGCTTTCAAAATACGACTGCATGGTCTATTTTTTTCCATAAAAAATAAGACATTCCCACCATCCATAGCGGTCAGATGCTGGAGGTAGAGTAACGCAGGAGCTTGTTACCGAGGATCACTATTCGCTTCAATCATCTGCCTTGCCTACAGCGCTTTGAACTCCCGCTGAAAGATCACATCTTTAATAGGATTGGTATTATTAGGTCTAACAAATGGCAGATAAAAAAGTGAATATGTTTGGTTAATAGTCATCCTTTGGTATAATCCGCGAATTATTGCATATGCTGAGTGATCCACTTGATGTCATGAACAAATCGAGTGTACCAAGCTTTGCTTTTTTTTAATTTATTATCAACGTATTATACCAATTTCACTTAGCGATACTGAATGTAGTGCTATTAAGATGGTGATACCTGCGGACGCCCCATGAAGTTTATTGTAAAGCTATACCCTGAAATAATGATGAAGAGCAAGTCGGTAAGAATGCGCTTTACCAAAATGCTTGAAACCAATATACGTAATGTACTTAAAAAAGTGGATGACGATGCCAAAGTACAACGTTTATATGATCGTATTTTAGTGAAAGTACCGAGCGATAAACCCCAATTATGCGACGCTTTTGCTGAACGCTTAGCGTGTATCCCTGGTATTGCCCATGTTGTGCAAGTGAGTGAATACAGTTTTGATTCGATGGATCATATCTATCAGCAAGTATTACCCAAATACCGTGATGAAATAGCCGGAAAAACCTTTTGCGTCCGTGTTAAACGTTCTGGGAAACATGATTTTAATTCAATTGATGTTGAGCGTTATGTGGGCGGTGGATTAAATCAGCACACAGAAGCTCTTGGGGTGAAACTTAAAAACCCAGATGTGACGGTTAACCTAGAGATTGACCAAGATAAGCTTTATATGGTGGAACGTCGCATTGAAGGCTTAGGTGGTTTCCCTATGGCGACACAAGAAGATGTACTGTCGCTTATTTCTGGTGGTTTTGATTCTGGCGTGTCGAGTTTTCAGTTTATCAAAAAGGGAGCTCGTACCCATTATTGCTTTTTCAATTTAGGCGGCGCTCAACACGAGATTGGTGTTAAACAAGTCGCTTATCACCTTTGGAAAAAATACGGCGAGTCACATAAGGTCCGTTTTGTGTCAGTGCCATTTGAGCCAGTTGTTGAAGAAATTCTTGAGCGTATTGATAATGGTCAAATGGGAGTCGTGTTAAAACGTGTGATGATGCGGGCTGCAACTCGCATAGCAGATAAATATGGCATTCAAGCACTCGTTACTGGAGAAAGTTTAGGGCAAGTTTCTAGCCAAACGTTGACTAACTTGAATGTGATTGATCGCAGCACTGAATTATTGATTTTACGTCCGCTTATTGCAATGGACAAACAAGATATCATTAATCAAAGTCGTATTATTGGTACTGAAGATTTTGCGAAGTCTATTCCTGAATATTGCGGTGTGATTTCACAAAAACCGACGGTTAAAGCCGTTTTATCTAAGGTTGAAGCTGAGGAGCTGAAATTCTCTGAAGATTTAATCGACCGTGTTGTTGCTTCTGCCGTGGTGATGGATATTCGTGATATTGAAGCAGAAATGAATCAACAAGTGACCGAGACTGAGACGGTTAAAGACGTGGCTTCCGGTGAGATTGTTATTGATGTTCGTGCACCTGAAGAAGAAGAGAGAAAACCATTAGAGATTGATAATGTAATGGTTAAAGCGATCCCTTTCTTTAAGTTGGCGACACAATTTGCAGACTTAGACAAAAGTAAAACGTATTTACTGTATTGCGATCGTGGCGTTATGAGTAAACTACAAGCCTTGTACTTAATTGAACAAGGTTACACCAATGTAAAAGTTTACCGTCCTTAAACGTTGTGACTAATACCAATCTCATTAAATATCTGGTCAGTTCAGAGTTTCTCAGGTTTTTCAATTCAAGGCACATTGATGTAGAAATGGTTGTTCCCTTTTTAATCGATGTAACGCAGAAGTGGAATACCTGAGAGACTCCATTTTGGCGGGTTTCAAAGTCCTTTATGCTTCGTTAGATGCTTTCAAAATACGACGGCATGGTCTTTTTTTTCCATAAAAAATAAGACATTCCCACCCTCCATGGCGATCAGATGCTGGAGGTAGAGTAACGCAGGAGCTTGTTACCGAAGATCACTATTCGCTTCAATCATCTGCCTTGCCTACAGCACGTTGAACTCCCGCTGAAAGATCACATATTTAATAGGATTGGTATAATACCGTTATGTATGTCGTTATCCCTTTCACTATTTGACGAATGACGGACAATAAAAAACCGCATTTAATGCGGTTTTTTATTGTGTCTGTGGCAGACTTTTGCTGACTAATGTCAGTTTGCTTGAGCTGTGTCTAAAGTTTTTTGTTGTTCTTCATTGTCAGCCACTAAAATACTGTTAACATCATCAATAATATCAATTTGCATGGCTTCAATACTTTGTGATAATTCAGCATGCAAATCGACCATGTCGATGGGTTCTAATTCAGTCGCTTGAACTGTTGTTAATCCTAAAAAGGATGTTAGGGTTACGGCAAAAATCGTGTTTAGGTTGAACATAGGGGAGAGCCTCCAGGCTAATCAATTACAATTGCCGGACTATCCCGTTTACGTCGTAGAGATTGTCCAACTGTATTTTCAATGATGCTAATTTAACCAAACACAGTGTTCTTTACAAACGACAAAAAATAACGATAATCATTAGAAAAACTAATTAAAAAACGAGAGATTGATCACTATGTCTAGACGTTTACCTCCTTTGAATGCCATCAAAGCATTTGAAGCTGCAGCAAGACATTTGAGCTTTACCCGCGCCGCAGAAGAGTTGTTTGTTACACAGGCAGCTGTAAGCCATCAAATTAAGGCATTAGAAGATTTTTTAGGGCTAAAATTGTTTAGACGAAAAAATAGATCATTATTGTTAACAGAAGAAGGTCAAAGCTACTTTTTAGACATTAAGGATATTTTTATCGAGCTAGGTGAGGCCACTAATCGTCTGCTTGCTCGAAGTGCAGTGGGTTCATTAACGGTCAGTATGTCTCCTAGTTTTGCTATTCAATGGTTAGTCCCGCGTTTAGCTAAATTTAGTGAGAAAAACCCTGATATTGATGTGCGCATTAAAGCCGTGGACAGTGATACAAGTTCGTTAACTGACGATGTTGACGTTGCCATTTATTATGGCCAAGGTAACTGGCAAGGGCTTAGGGCCGATAAACTGCGCAATGAAGTGTTGATACCTGTTTGTTCACCATTATTACTTAATGGCCCTAAGCCATTAACCCAACCAAGCGATTTAAAGTTTCATACACTACTGCACGATTCCAGCCGTCAAGATTGGCAAGCTTGGTTTAGGCAATGTGGTGTAACCGATATTAATGTCAATCAAGGACCTATTTTTAGTCATTCGTCGCTAGTGCTACAGGCTGCTGCACATGGTCAAGGTGTGGCGTTAGGTTATAGCGTGTTGGCAAGGCCAGATATTAAAGCGGGACGACTGATCTGTCCGTTTTCGGAGGTATTGGTGAGTAAAGATGCTTACTACTTAGTGTGCCAACAAAACCATTCCGAAATCGGTAAGATTTCAGCTTTTAGAGAATGGATGGTAGACATGTTTGCAGAGGAGTCTCGTAGTGAATTGCTCACCGGATAGCACATTTATGTTAGCCAAAGACTCTTTATTACAAGGTCCCAAAAGCGATACATTGATTATTTTTTCTCATGGTGCAGGAGCTAATATGCACCATGAATTTATGGTTAATATGACCGATAAACTTATTGAGAAAGGTTTTCAAGTTTATCGATTTAATTTTTTGTATATGCAAGCCAACATGCAAGATGGCAAACGACGTCCACCAGACAGAGCCCCTAAACTTTTAGGCCATTTCGAACAAGTATTGGTTGATGTAAATGACAAAATACAACAAGGATTGATTAACCCTAAACGCATTATTTTAATGGGTAAATCAATGGGCGGTCGTATGTCTGCGATATTAACCAGTAATGAGCATAAGTTTGAATCGACAGTCGCTAAAACACTGGCAAGTAAAATTACAGCGGTTGTGTGTTTAGGTTATCCGTTTATTCCACTCAAAGGTGGTGAGCCACGTTTAATACCCATTCAAACCAATCCATTACCTTTACTCATCGTTCAAGGTGAACGAGATAAGTTTGGTCATTATCATCAAGTACCATTATGGCAACTTAGTGAACAAACACAGTTGTGTTGGATAAATGATGGTGATCATAGCCTACAACCTCGAAAATCCTCCGGATATACACTTGAAGGCAATTTACGGTTGGCTGTAGCGCGTATTGAGCAGTTTGTTCATTCGTTGTCGGTATAATGAGTTTGTAAACGATAGTCTATTTTGCCGTTAACAGTAGGGAGATAAAATGAATAAAGGCTTATTATTATTGGCCACATTAAGTGGTTTCTTGGCTGTATCATTGGGTGCTTTTGCTGCCCATGGACTAAAAGCTGTTGCACCACCAGAGCTTGTGAGTATTTTTAAACTTGGGGTTGAATATCAGTTTTATCATACCTTTGGATTAATCGCATTGGCTTTTTCGGGCCATTGGATTACATCAAAATTGCTTGATTGGGCAGCTTATAGCTTCATTGCAGGGATCATCCTATTTTCTGGTTCGCTGTATGTTTATGCATTTACTGGGGCTAAGTGGATTGGTCCAATTACCCCAATAGGTGGCCTATGCTTCCTTTTTGGCTGGCTTTTATTTGGTGTGGCAATTTGGCAATCTAAGTCTACTGAACAATCACTAGGCTAAATTCTCCCTCCTTGGTTTTTTTTGGGTATAATAGCGGGATTATTGTCTCGCTATCATTATGCGATCATCCTTACGCTAAGGTTCCAAATGAAAAACCTATTCCTATTCTGTCGCTCAGGCTACGAGAAAGACTGTGCGGCAGAAATTCAACAACGTGCAGCAGAGCTAAATGTGGGTGGATTTGTTAAAACTAACACCAATGATGCTTATGTAATTTATCAATGTTTTGATGAGGATGGAGCTGATACGTTAGCCAAGGAATTGGAACTTAGTTCATTGATTTTTGCTCGCCAAATGTTTGCTGCGGGTGAGTTGTTGAGTGATTTACCTGAACAAGATCGTGTTAGCCCTGTGGTTGCGGCGCTTTCTGAATTATCCAAATGTGGTGAGTTACGTGTTGAGACTCCTGATACTAATGAAGCAAAAGAGTTATCTGGTTTTTGTCGAAAGTTTACCGTACCGTTACGCCAAGGTTTAAAGAAAAGTGGTGCTTTACTCGGGGCAGAAAACAGCCGTCGTCCTGTTATTCATGTTTGCTTTATTGGCCCTGGAAAAGCTTATGCGGGTTATTCGTTAAGCCATAATAGTTCACCATATTTTATGGGGATCCCTCGTTTAAAAATGGCATCCGATGCGCCAAGTCGTTCAAGCCTTAAATTGGATGAAGCCTTCGGTGTATTTTTGACGAAAGAAGAACAAGAGACGCGATGTCGTAGTGGTTTGAATGCAGTCGATTTAGGCGCATGTCCCGGTGGCTGGACTTATCAATTAGTTCGTCGCGGTATGATGGTCGCGGCAATTGATAATGGCCCAATGGACCCTAAATTAATGGAAACCGGTCAGGTTAAGCATTATCGAGCCGATGGTTTCCGCTTTGAACCTCCGCGTAAAAATATCTATTGGTTAGTGTGTGATATGGTTGAAAAGCCTGCACGCGTGGCAGAATTAATGGAAGCCTGGGCAATTAACGGTTGGTTTAAAGAAGCTATTTTTAACCTTAAATTGCCAATGAAGAGCCGCTATAAAGAAGTGAGCACAATTTTAGAAACAATGGCAACCATTTTAACCGAGAATGAAATCGATTTTAAAATGCAGTGTAAACATTTATATCACGACCGTGATGAAGTCACTGTTCATTTGTGGTTATTTCCTGAAAAAGGTGTGAGTTACGCTTAAGTTTACCGACAAAAAAAGCCCCTTGATATTGGCATATCTAGGGGCTTTTTAATTCGTTAACCTCAACTCGGGATAATAATACCAATCCTATTAAATATGTGATCTTTCAGCGGGATTTCAAAGTGCTGTAGGCAAGGCAGATGATTGAAGCGAATAGTGATCCTCGGTAACAAGCTCCTGCGTTACTCTACCTCCAGCATCTGACCGCCATGGATGGTGGGAATGTGTTATTTTTTATGGAAA
>NZ_JBSQBN010000095.1:0-18370 GCF_053850585.1 Shewanella sp. A22 | reverse complement strand
CTCTCAGGTATTCCACTTCTGTGTTACATCGATTTAAAAGGCAACAACCATTTCTACATCAATGTGCCTTGAATTGAAAAACCTGAGAGACTCTGAACTGACCAGATATTTAATGGGATTGGTATAAAGTACTGCGTTATCACAAAATCAACTAATACTGAATAGTATGGAATATCGCTTTAACTGCATAAGTGCTAACATTACACTGCAGATATTGGACCGTTGTATAATACCAATTCCAATAATTATCTGGTTATTTAGCGGAAGCACATAATTAATGGAATTGGTATAAAGGATTATATGTCGTTAACACGTCAAAAAAACACACTGCTTAATTACATTTATATGCCAAAATATTATCGTTTATTAATGCATGCCTTCTTATTGATGTTTGTGAGCCCAGCGTTACCGCTAGCAGCACAAACAACTGAAGAGGAGCCAATAACGATAACTCTCGCGGCAGAAGACAGTTGGCCACCTTTTGCAGATGAAGTCGGCAATGGCATTTCCCATAAACTTATCCATCAAGCATTCAAACAAGTCGGTGTGAACGTTTCGACTATCGTTGTGCCCTATTCTCGCGGCTTAATTATGGCTGAACGAGGCTCTGTTGACGGCGTATTTAATGTTACGCGCGAACAAAGTACGATTGATCGCTTTGTGTTTGGCAATGAACCGCTTTTTAGCGTTACGGCTTCTTTTTTCTTTACTAAAGAACATCCCACCCTTGCCAATAATAAATGGCAAATTCCAACCAGAAGTATCATAGGCATCGTTAGCGGTTACGAATATGGTGACGAGTTCAACGCATTAGTAGAACAACGAAAACTGCATGTTATTAAGGTTAACAGCCAGCGTCAGCTAATCAATTTGTTACTAGTAGGTCGAATTGATACTGCAATTATGTATGATCTTGTCGCAGATGTTTATATTAAACAGATGGGAGTAAATGATGAAATCAACGCTCAATTTAACAACCATAAAAGTGAAATATTTGTTGCCTTTTCAAAACATAACCCACAAGCAACGCACCTTAGCAAATTACTTGATAAAGGACTGCTAACATTGCAAAAGCAAGGTAAGTATCAACAGCTGCTTCTACCTGCTAATGATTAACCCCCAAAAAAATAAGGTTGTCGCATAATGAGTCATTCCCCTGCTGAACCTCAATATAGTCCAGTGTACTCTTTCCCAGTACAAATTTATTATGAGGATACCGACTTTTCTGGTGTGGTTTATCATCCAAATTTTTTAAAGTATTTTGAACGAGCAAGGGAACATGTTATTGGTGCAGACATACTCCGCCAGCTTTGGTTACAACAACAATTAGGTTTTGCGGTATATCGCAGTGATATGCTATGCCACGATGGCGTTGAATTTGCTGACATTATCGACGTACGTACCCAATTCTATTTTGAGAGTAAGTACCGCACGGTATGGAAACAAGAAATATGGCGACCTAATGCAAAAAAACCTGCGGTTACAGCAACAATAGAAATGATTTGTATGAATCAGAAGCGCCAGTTGACCCCTATGCCAGCCACATTAATCAACCATTTATCTATTGGATTTTGAAGCGGCTGCGCTTCGTAAAGAGTCTTAAATCAACCTTGTAACTAATTTAAGGATATATTAATTGAGCGTAAATATGTTGAAACTCTTTGGCTGTAAATGGTTTAGCAAAGAAGTCACCTTGAATAGTATCTACGCCAAAATGAGTTAACACGTCTAATACAGACTTTGATTCTACCCCTTCAACTGTCACTTCAAAGCCCAAGTTTTTAGCCAGTTCAATGCTCGTTTTCACGATTTGCTTGGCTGACTCCGAGGTTTCAAATTCATCTAAAAAAGCTTTATCAATTTTAACCTCATCAACGGGAAGAAAGCGCAAATAAGCTAACGACGAATGCCCTGTGCCAAAGTCATCAATGGCCAATTTCACACCAATATCACGTAACTGCCTTAAGGTGACAATGGTTTGGTCGAGCGATTTCATTAATGCACTTTCGGTAATTTCAATCATGATGGATTCAGCTGGCACCAAATATTGAGATAACTTTGTAGCAACGTCAGCTGCCAAATTGGGGTTATCTAAATCCGTTGATGATAAATTTAAAGCCACATTAACGTAAATGCCCATATTGCGCCATTTTGCTTGTTGAGCGATGACTTTATCAAGTACCCAAGCACTTAACATATCAATCATTCCAGTTTGCTCAGCTAATGGAATAAACTCATTAGGCGAAATTAACCCTAAACCTTGGTGCTGCCAACGAATTAATGCTTCGACTTGTTTACATTGACCACTTTTAATATCCAATTTAGGTTGGAACACCATAAACAATTGATCTTGCTTTAATCCTTTAGGCAAACCATTAATAATCAGCAACTCTCTATACTGAGCTTTATCGTCATCTTGATCATAAAAAGCAATCGGCTGTTTCAGTGTTTTTGCCTTTTTCAGAGCTAAATCTAATCGACGCAGCATCAAACTGACATCTGCATGATGTTCGTTTAGGGACAATATTCCGAGCTTAATTTTAATACTAATAGGTTGTTGATCTATTTCAAATAAGGTTTGCAGCTCATTTTTTATTGCCAGTAGCTGCTCAGTGGTCAATGATTGATTAAAAAACAGCAAAAATTCATTACCATTCATACGGGCAATAAACTGTGCTTTGTTATTAAGGTTTTCTATACGCTTGGCAAAAGCCTTGAGCAGTTTGTCACCAAACAAAAAACCAAATAAATCATTTACAAAGCGAAATTGTCGAATGTCCACCAGCACCAACATACCTTCAGAAATAGGCATCCGAGAAAGCATCTTACGTTTAAAACCAACGCGATTAGCTAATCCCGTTAATTTATCTCGCTCACTATGAATAAAGCTTGATTGGTGCAAGCTATTGATAGCATTGGTGAGTGGCGTTAATTTTTTTGAAGGGGAATCAATATTAAATGAATCTTGATTAAGTAATTGTAGTTCAAGCGAGTGAGTTAATTGCTGAATAAATCTACCCTGACGCCAGTAAAGATATGCCAGAACGCACAATACAAGCGTGAGAATAAACAGCAGCGCCATTAACAAGTTATTCATTAGGATCATCATGTTACAGTTAGTTTTTATGTATTTACACACTTAAGAACAACATATTGAGAATTTGATAATTTTAGTATTCACCCAAATATCTACATCCATCCGCTTAAGTATCAACCTCACTATTCGTAACTTTGCTTAATTGAATGGTACATTTCAATAAACTCGTCACTGGCAAGATCTTCTGGGGTTACAGGTAAACCTCGCTCAGCAAAAACACCTAATCGTTCGTCTAATTCTCCACCCGCACGTAGTTCACCAGTATAGAATGCTGCAGAACGAATAAAATCGAGATACGTGACTTTTTCAGACATGTAATGTAAGTCAGCCCAACGTTCTACCACTTCCATGACTTCAGGCGCAAAATCCCAGGTTTTCAATACCGCACGACCGATTGGTCCTTGCATTTTACGAACTAAACTACGAAGTTCATCAATTCTACCGAATAGTTCAGGGTGAACTTCGGCTTCCGTTAATACAGGTAATGCACCAATATTGTGTACTAACCCAGCGAGCGTTAATGTATCGCGATCTAATTTTTTAGTCGGATGACGCTTGTTGTATATCTCGAGCATGGCACAGGATGAAGCGGTGACTTCAATTGAGGTGTTCCATACCTCATCCATTACCTCCCAAACCATTTCATTAGTCGAAATAAACAACTGTTCCATCGCCACTGACGTCGTAATTGATTTAATCTGTATCAAGCCAATACGACTAACCGCAGCATTGATACTCTCAGCTTTATTACCTCGAGAATATAAAGCACTGTTAGCCACTTTAATTATTCGAGCCGATATAGCGGCGTCTTGACCAATAATGTCGGCAACTTGCTTAAGACTAGAATCTTGACGAGATACGACTTCCTGAACACGCATAGCCACTTCTGGCAATGTTGGTAAAACTAAAGCATCATCTTTAAGCTTTTTTAATAGCCCAACCAAGAGTTGATGTTCCGTGGACATGAAGTCTCCATAATAAATAGCCAATAATCTTGAGATTATATACCCAAACTGATTACGTTTGCGATGACTCAACCCACTAGAGCTTAATTCATTATAGCTTTCAGTTCAGCTTTATCAGATAAAAAGATGTACGATACACAAAAATACAACCGACCTCACAAATACTAAGGCTATATTTGTCCCAGCTAATATCCTTAAGTAAGCTTTCCGCCCTTGAGTCATACAATGTTCAACTAGGTCGAGAAAAACCATGTTTAAACCTGAATTATTATCTCCCGCCGGCACTCTTAAAAATATGCGTTATGCTTTTGCCTATGGCGCCGATGCTGTTTACGCAGGCCAACCTCGTTACAGTCTACGAGTACGAAATAATGATTTTAAAATGGAAAATCTAGCCGCTGGTATTGAAGAAGCTCACACCCTCGGGAAAAAATTGTATGTAGTGAGTAATATTTCACCGCATAACGCCAAGCTAAAAACGTATATTAAAGACATGGCCCCCGTGATTGCGATGAAACCTGATGCTGTGATCATGTCAGATCCAGGATTAATTATGATGGTCCGCGAAGCATTTCCCGAGCAAGTGGTTCATTTATCGGTACAAGCCAATGCAATTAATTGGGCTTCTGTTAAATTTTGGCAACAACAAGGCATAAAACGAGTTATTTTATCTCGAGAATTATCTTTAGATGAAATTGAAGAGATCCGCCAACGTTGTCCTGACATTGAACTTGAAGTATTTGTGCATGGCGCATTATGCATGGCATATTCTGGCCGTTGTTTACTGTCGGGTTATATTAACAAACGCGACCCAAACCAAGGTACGTGCACGAATTCTTGTCGTTGGAAGTACGATGTGCATCAGGCAGAGCAAACCGATAGTGGCGATGTGATTGCCGTTGCGCCAGAGGTACAAATAGAAACACCAACATTAGGAATGGGACAACCCAGCAACGATATAGTATTGTTGCAAGAGGCTGGTCGTCCTGGTGAATACATGCCTGCATTTGAAGATGAGCATGGTACTTACATTATGAACTCCAAAGATTTACGAGCTATTCAACATGTGGACCGCTTAACAAAAATGGGCATTGACTCATTAAAAATAGAAGGGCGAACTAAATCTTTTTATTATGTTGCGCGTACAGCACAATTGTATCGTCAAGCGATTGAAGATGCCGCCTCAGGAAAAGACTTTGATCGCACACTGATGAACAACCTCGAGGGTTTAGCGCATCGCGGTTATACCGAAGGCTTTTTACGCCGTCACGTCCATGATGAATATCAAAACTATCAATATGGCCACTCTGTGAGTAATAGTCAGCAGTTTGTTGGTGAGTTTACAGGCAAACGTAACGAGCAAGGGCTGGCTGAAATTGATGTTAAAAATAAGTTCTCTGTTGGTGATAGCGTTGAAGTAATGACAACGGAAGGAAATTTTGTTATCACTATTGAGTCATTAGTGAATCGTAAAAATGAGCAAATCGATGCTGCACTGGGTTCTGGTCATTTTGTCTTTATGACTATTCCGCAAAATATCAATGTCGATAAAGCAATGCTAATGCGTAATTTACCAGAGGGCGTTGATACCAGAAACCCTCACCAGCAGGGCTAACTTGAGGTTTTTATGGCGTTAATTATTGACGATAGCTGTATCAATTGTGATATGTGCGAACCAGAATGCCCTAATGAGGCCATTACTATGGGCGAAGAGGTATATGAAATTGATCCTGCGTTATGCACCGAATGTGTAGGCCATTATGACAAACCAACTTGTGTATCAGTGTGCCCAATAGATTGTATCGACCCAGACCCAAAACATATCGAGTCACATGATACGTTATTAATAAAATACGCCACTCTCACGGGAAATGTGTAATGTGAGTTTTGTCATGGATAAGCGGCATAAGTTACGCAGTTTATCCATCAAGACTCGGCCTATTAATATTTGCTGATTAAATTTCGTTCGAGATGAAACGTGTTAATCGAGGCGAGTAGATTACAGCATAACAATCTAAGCTATTTTCACTTCGAAAGATGCTCTCAACAAAGAGTAACACGTTTTTAGCCTACCCCTTTTGGTAGCGTGTGTTGTTCATTTCTACTGCGTTATCGGCTTCTAATGTAGAATAACGACACGACAAAGCTGCAGTCTTATCACTCATATTAAAATAATGACCAACAATTCCCGGCAAAAACAACCTTGAAAGCTCAACAGGTGTTAAATTTAAATTAACTGTTCGTTTTTAATGTATGCAGTAGTTTCGCCATTTGCTCAATTGCCACTTGTGCAGGTTTAGGCAAATTATCTAATTCAATAGACAGCAATAAATTTTTAACTTCTAACCCTAACTCTGTATCCCCTTCTATACGTAATTTACGTTGAAAAAAGAGTGTGTCGGGGTCTTCTTTTCCTGCCGCGACTAAAATTAACTCAGGCACATTGGCACTTAAAGTCACATCAGGTGAAGTAAAAGCACGCACTTTGAGTTGTTGCGTAAAGCCGACTTCAAAACGTAAACCGATATCATCAACACAGATGCCTACCCACTTATTTTTTAAGAAGTCGAGTTCCTCTGACGTCATTTGTTCCGCCAGCACTAAGTTAAGTACTTTATTAATAGCGATAATTTTGAGGTTTTCCGGCACCAAATTTAGTGACTGACGGCTAACTTGTGGCGCAAAATGTAACAAGTGTTGCGATAATTGTTGTGTAAACGCTTGAGCCATCGAGAGTACCTACATGCAAATAGAACGAATAATCAAGAGAGTTTACTGGCAATTTATCTAACGAAACCTGTTTTAAATCAAATCATGTTAACTCAATCACATTTACACTCCTGTTCTTTGAAAAAAATGAGAACATCGACATGGAACTCTTATGCCCCGCGGGTAATTTAGCATCACTCAAAGCAGCACTTAATGCAGGTGCAGATGCGGTTTACCTCGGACTAAAAGATGATACTAATGCGCGTTCGTTTGCTGGTTTAAATTTTTCAGCTACACAACTGGTGCAGGCCACTAAACTCGCTCATAGCCAAGGACGAAAAGTATTCTTAACGCTTAATACCTTCCCTAAACCGGGACAAGAGCACCGCTGGTATCAGGCCGTTGATTTAGCCGCACAATTAGAAATGGATGCACTCATCGTGGCAGATTTATCATTACTCGATTATGCCCATCAAAATTACCCTCACCTCACATTGCATTTATCTGTGCAAGCCAGCGCAACAAATTTAGGGGCGTTGGCTTTTTATAAAGAGGCATTTAACATCGAACGAGCAGTCCTACCCAGAGTGCTGTCAATGAAACAAGTACGCGATTTGGCTAAAGTAAGCCCGGTCGAACTTGAGGTATTTGCCTTTGGCAGCTTATGTATCATGGCTGAGGGCCGGTGCCATTTATCATCCTATGTGACAGGACAATCGCCTAATACGGGCGGTTCGTGCTCGCCAGCCAACCATGTACGTTGGCAAGATGACGGTACTGATAAACTCACCAGGCTTAATAATGTGTTAATCGATAAAGCCGATGTGAGCCAGCAACTAGGTTACCCAGTCGTCTGTAAAGGCCGTTATATTGCAGAATACGATCATGATGCAAAATATTTACTGGAGTCACCCACCAGCTTAAACACATTAAGCTTACTGCCTGAACTCGCCCAAGCAGGGGTTAAATCACTTAAAATAGAAGGGCGCCAGCGCAGCCCTGCTTATGTTGCCCAAGTCACCCAAGTGTGGCGCAACGCTATCGACACTTATTTAGCCTGCCCTGAGTCTTTTTGCGAACAAGCCACATGGTCGCAAGCATTAGCGAAAGTATCCGAAGGACAAATCACAACATTGGGCGCTTACGAGCGTCAATGGCAATAAGGTTGTAGAATGAAAATATCTCTTGCTCCAATTAGCTATTGCTGGTCAAAACCTGACGTTGAACATTTCTATCAACAAGTTGCTCTAAGTGGTATCGATACTGTTTACCTAGGTGAAACCGTGTGTAGCCGTCGACGTGAAATGAAGTTTAACGACTATCTTGAGCTGGCAAACATGCTTAAGTCCCATGGAAAACATGTTGTGCTGTCAACAATGGCTCTCATCGAAGCCCAATCTGAACTCAACGAATTAAAGCGTGCTATTGATAATGGTGATTTCAGTATCGAAGCTAATGATATGGCTGCAGTGTATTATGCAAGCCAAGCTAAAGTCCCTTTCGTTTGTGGGCCAACAATTAATAATTACAACCGCACCAGTCTTGATTTATTGCACAAAAAAGGGATGTTTCGCTTTGTTATGCCTTGTGAATTATCACAACAATGGCTAAATAGTGTCATCCATCAGGGCAAAAAACCGACTTTTGAAATAGAAGTCTTCGGCCACGGTTATATGCCATTAGCACACTCTGCACGTTGCTTTACTGCAAAACACTATCGATTACCTAAAGATAAATGCCAAACCATTTGTCAACGCCACAACAAAGGCTTGCTTGCTCAAACCCAAGAGTCGCAACCCCTACTTCGTTTAAATGGCATCCAAACTCAATCTGCAGCGCAAATAAACTTGATTAACCAAATCCCCCAAATGATCAATATGGGGATTGATTACTGGCGTATATCGCCCAACAAATTAATGGATGTTACCCTAGGTTCAGATCTGGCCCATGCCTTAGAGCATGCCAAGGCAAATCCACTTAACAATGAGGCACTGTTTACAAAGCAGTTCCATGATTATAAATTAGCCGCTGCGACCAATAATAATTGCAACGGTTATTGGTTAGGATTGCCCGGCATGGACTATGCCGCCGAACATAATAATTAACAATCATTCAAAAGCCATTAATGAAATGACAATATCGTTAATCTATATCGATGCTCATTAATGGCATTTAATATTATTTCCTAAAAAACACCTTGAAAACATAATATTAACCATATGACTTAATTAGTATTATATTATATTTGCTATTATTTTCCTAAAGTAAATAACTACTCACATTTTACTAATATCTATTCGGTTAAGTTATCATTTTACATACTGTGAATAAGGGGGTAACCTTGCCTGCCAAAAAAACACAACTGAATGGACATTCAATCTCTGTCCATAATAAATCGTTGGATATCACAGCTATCTAACTTAAAGCACAAATGTAAGGTGTATTTAACGTGACACACAAAAAACATAGCATCAAAACAATTCTTACCTTTATAATTCCGTCACTGGTTGGCTTATTATTGTTTATGACGCCTATTAGCGTCGATGGGGCTATTACCATTCCAATAGCTATCATTTCTAAAGCATTGCAAAGCCAAATGGGCGGTTCGATTCAGCTTATCGTCACGTGCATTGTGGTATTTATGGCACTTGCTTCACTGTTCACTCAACTCCTTAACCCTAAATTTGTTCGCAAAAGCATTTTTTTACGGACCTTGTTGAAAGTCAATTTTTTCTGGCTAGCTGTACGGATATTAGGGGCAATCTTTATCGTCATGATTTACATGCAAGTTGGACCAGAAGCCATTACCTCATCGGCAACGGGTGGCTTGGTGCTGAATGATCTCGTTCCAGTGTTGTTTTCTGTGTTTATTTTTGCGGGCATGCTGCTACCGTTATTGCTTAATTTTGGTTTGCTGGAGTTTTTTGGCACCTTATTAACCAAAGTGATGCGACCAATATTTAATTTACCAGGGCGCAGTGCTATTGACTGCATGGCCTCTTGGCTGGGTGACGGTAGTGTGGGTATTTTAATGACCACAAAACAGTTCGAAACCCGTTTCTACACAGCACGTGAAGCGGCCGTAATTGGAACAACGTTCTCAGCCGTATCTATAACGTTCAGTCTAGTGGTGATATCGCAAGTCAAACTCGAACATTTGTTTGTGCCATTTTATCTCACCGTTTGCTTAGCCGGACTGGTTGCGGCAATCATCGTGCCTAAATTACCACCACTGTCATGGAAGAAGGACCTTTATATCGATGACACTCCTCGCCACGAAGATGACGAAACAATTCCAGCCAGTCATGGGGTGTTTTCGTGGGGATTTGATCAAGCAATGCAACGAGCATCTTCTGCAGGCGGAATTAAACATGTTCTCACAGAAGGGATTAAAAACGTTGTCGATATGATATTTGGTGTTATACCCGTTGTCATGGCTATTGGCACCGTGGCATTGGTATTAGCGGAACACACACCAATTTTTAATTACTTAGGTATGCCATTCATCCCCTTTTTAGAACTACTGCATATTCCAGAAGCCACAGAAGCTTCAAAAACCATCGTAGTGGGGTTTGCGGATATGTTTATTCCATCCATTTTAGCCAGCTCGATTGAATCTGACTTGACGCGATTTGTCATTGCAGCCTTATCGGTTACCCAACTTATTTATATGAGCGAAGTCGGTGCACTGCTCATTGGTAGTAAAATCCCCGTTAACTTTTTTGAGCTGTTCGTCATTTTTATCCTGCGAACACTCGTGACATTGCCAGTTATTGCATTAATGGGACACTTGCTGGTTTAGTCATAGCCAGCTAACTTTGCAACGCAATAAACCAAAGGAGCGCATTGTGCTCCTTTTTATCTTAAAAATTCCCTGCGTGGCTGAGATAAATCGAGTATGCTTAAGTGATTAACGCTGACTATATGTTGTTATAATAATGATGACTAAGGGTAAACCATGGACGATAGACGTAAATTTTCTCGTATCTTATTTGCAGCCAGTGCTTACCTTGTACAAGCAGAGAAAACATGGCAAACAAAAATTTTAGATTTAAGCCTCAATGGCGCCTTAGTAGAAAAACCGGCTGATTACAACGAGCAGCAAGATAGCATGTTAACACTAAAGTTTATGCTGGCGGACTCAGCTATTGAATTAACAATGGAAACTGAAATTGTGCATAAAACGCCTGAACATCTTGGCTTAAAGTGTACCCATATTGATGTTGACAGTATTACCCACCTGCGCAGAATTATTGAATTAAATATGGGTGATGCCCAGCTATTAAACCGTGAACTTACGTTTTTAATCGCGCCATAACGTATAACAAGCAACGAATTAATCACTTCGAGCTAACAGAAAAAGGTAAATCAACGATTTACCTTTTTTCATGTGAGCCGTTAGCACAATAGAGGATTAATGAATAAGCTCAAGTAACTCATGAATAGTTTTTACCGGAGTGATTTTTGCGCCTAATCCTTCCATGGTTTTATGATAATTCCGAAATGGAATAAAAATCTCCGTAAACCCATGCTGTGCAGCTTCTTTTACCCTAGGGACACCACTATCTATCGGACGAACATCACCGTTCAAACTTAACTCACCCATAATGCATGTGGTTCTTGGCACTACAAAGTCATTTAAACTGCTCAATAATGCCGTGACAAGCGCTAAATCAATACAGGTTTCTGATTCATCAATTTTTAAACCGCCCACAATATTAAAAAACGTATCATGGAATATTTTGGTTTTTGTATGCTTACGTAAAATCCCTGTTAACATTTTAATGCGGTTCATGTTTAGTCCCACACACACTCGCTGTGGAAACTCAGATTCTGTTTCAGTTGTTAGGCACTGTATTTCTAACAGTAAATTGCGATTCCCTTTGCGAATACAAGTAATCGTCGAACCTGGCGATTCTGTAGTTGAGCCCGACAAGAAGATTTCACTGGGGTTATCCACGCTGAGCATCCCCCGCTCGCTCATTCTGAATATACCCACGGTATCCACATCACCAAAACGGTTTTTATTGGCACGTAGAGTGCGAATTTGACCATCATTAGTGTCAATATGTAGCAACGAATCCACAATATGGACTAAGGTTTGCGGGCCAGCAATTTCATTATTTTTATTTACATGAGCAATAATAAACATAGTCACGTTATTTTTTTTACAGTATTGGGTAAATGCTTGTGCAGCGGTTTTAACTTGCGACGGCGACCCAGGACTCCCATTTGCAGCATCTGTAACGACTGCTTGAATAGAATCGATCACCGCAAACTTAATTTGCTTAGCCTCTAATTCTTCAATAATCGCTTCAACACTGGTTTCTGACAATAAATATAGGTTATCTTCGTTATAGTTAAGCTTTAAACGATTAACACGATTCTTAAATTGGGATAATGACTCTTCTGCAGTACAGTACAACGAAGCCATCGATTGTGACATTCGCGCAACTAAATCAGATAACAAGGTTGTTTTACCTGCACCAGGATCACCAGAAATGATATTGACAGAGCCAGTGGTTAAACCACCACTTAATACTCTATCTAATTCTCCTATGTCGGTCAGTCTTTTTTCTGCTTCCACAGATTCAACTTCACTGAGTTTTTTGGCACCACCACCTGCAGCACCTGCATAACCTAAAACGGATGAGCGCGAAGTAGCATTTTTTGATGCCGACAACTTCATTTCGACTAATGAATTCCATGCACCACAACGACATTGCCCCTGCCAACGCGGGTAATCGAGGCCACAATCGTCACATACAAATGCCATTTTTGGAGCTTTGGCCATGTTCAATCCCATCTTGTAAATTAATTTAGATATTATAATTCAAACTACTCGGTGTAAAAATGGCCAAAAGTTAAAGAAAAAAACTTATCACTGTACAAAATGACTATTGGTAAAACAAAAATGACGGTTTACACACCCTATGCTCACAACAATAATAACAGTGTTCTTTAATCAGAGTCTTGCCAACGGTTAAAATCTTGTTCACACTCATATAAATAAGTTATAAATTAACAATGAATAACAATAAATGGATAAGTTCTTAATCAATATTGCCTTATCCATAACACACCATGTTAATCTGAGTTATGCTGCAATTCATAAACATATCATTTCAGCATAGTTTACTAACAACACAGAAATGTCTAATGCAATAAAGATCAACGCTTTCTTGCCGATGACATTATCAGCCTAACTCACAATAAGCATTTAAAACGACATAATAATGAGTTTAGAAAATCACAGTGCATTAATTGAACAACTCAAGCCTCTGCTCATGGAGCCTGATTTTCAGGACATTTTCGAACAGTTGACAGTTGACGAATCAAATTCAACTCGTTTTCTGCTGAAAATGGAATTGAGCCGTATCTCAGCACTATGCACGCGTATTATTGATTTACGAGATAAAACAGAACTGCCATGTGAAGAGGTCCTTATCGCTGGTCAAAGGCACTTTCTAGACGAACCCGCTAAAGAAGCTTTACTACAAGCACTGCCATTATACCGTAATAAATATACTCTTGGAGTATATGAGCATGTGATAAAAAAACATAAGTTACGCCGCCTAAAACTAAGAGAGAATCTCACGGCAGACGTCATTACCGAAAACAATCCACTCATTGTTCCTGGTGTTGTATTAGGCAGTTATTTTAATCGCTGCGAAGAACGAATGAACTATAGCATTCGCATTATGGTTTCTCAGGAAGGGAACTCAGAAATTAATGGCGTAACGCTTGATTTATCCGTCGGCGGAGCGCGTATTAAGTTGCCATTAAAACATCAATTAGACCAAGATAAGCCTTTACGAGTAAAGCTATTAGAACTCAGTGATGAATTTTATCTAGACGACTTGCACCAAGGCGTAGACTATCAAATAGTCGATATACAAAACAAAGATGGTAGTGCCGTATTTAGGTTAAAAAGACTTGGCGGTGGGGAGGCATTAGACCGTTTATTATCCCAGCTTATCCGCGGTTATAAATTCCGTTATAAAGTCGATGTTAACGATGTCATTGTTACTGCTACAGGATTAGGCTACGAGCGTCATTACTTACCTCTACTGACACATTTACCGCTTTTCGTTTCTATGGTTGACGGTAAACCACAGGTAACTTACGAATTATTGGGCAGAGGCAACCAACCTATCCAGCATTATTTTCAAGATGAAAATGAAGTAAACCAATTGCCCAGTTTCATTAATAGCAGACGGTTAACCCAATTAATCAAGTATCCTGACAATAGTGAACACAGTTACTTATTCAGCTTTATTCATAACACCAATGGTAAATTACATTTTTACTCTGCCACGTTTGCGGAGCTAAAAGCGACTAAAAACATTCATTTATTCTTAGGTTTTGCCTCAACAAAAACCAGTTGGCGAGTGTTTAAAGTGGTCACTCAAAAGATAGATCATAGCAAAAACTATAAGACCTCAACGTTACCGGGTGATGATGCTCGTTATTCTTCCCTGACCGAGCCACAATTAGCTCAATTTAGTCATACATTGCAATTAATTGATTTAACCAACGAAGACGCCCGTAAAGATTACCAACACTGGTTTGATCAATCTGATGTCAATGGTTTAAAAATTTTTGCTCAAGCAAAAGTTAAGCAGCACAGCATCAAAAAAGTCTCTATGCCATTTAGTGAGCGCAGGCATGAAGCGCGTTTTGCCTACAAAACCTTAATAACCGTCAAACAAGGTGATAAACAAGCCTCAGGCATCACCCATGATATTTCGAGTCGCGGATTACAAGTTATTTTAGAAAAGTCAGCTAACTTCAATGAACCTGGGGGGGTGACGCTATCATTTCCACGCCTTCAAGCCGCTGCCGGGAAAACAAACTTATCTAACTTACCTTATCAATTGATTCGCAGCAGAATGAAAGGCCAGACATTACACTTAAGTGCCGTTATTGGTCACTCACCACATGACGGTGTAGAGTTTTTAAATAAATTAATTACTCACAATAAACAAAAACTAGAGCAATTATCTGATAACGAAGGCCAGAAAAAAGAACTGGCAGACGGAATGAAAAATCTGTTGATGCGTCAATTACCAGGCGTGCCTTATTTTATTGAAAGAACAGCCAAGTCAGCACAAATGGCATATATAGGAATAGGCACAACAACAGACGAAATAAGCCATTTGTTTGCTCAAGACAGTGATAAAGTTCTCGAATACAACTTAAAGCCGTTACTAGAAAACAATGTATTAAAACAACAAATTATAGATCCTATTAAATTGATGAAACCGAATTCTAATATGGTCTTTTTTGAAGTGTTTATAAAACTTACTCGTCTTCCTAGAGGTGCAATAGATATCCAATGCAAGCTCAAATCGGAACTGGGTAATAGAGAGCAACAAATAGAGTTTATTACTCAAAGTAAGAAAACAGGCCGCTTCATGGCTTTAAGAGTCTACCTTGGAGCAACCAGTAAACCTGATATGAGTTACATTAGGCGCGAGCTAGAATATATACATATCCATGCTGTTCATCGAGCCAAACAGCTAGAAGATCAATTGTGGAGAGTGATTGGTGCAGGTGAGTTACTCGACATTACCACCGAGGTTGAATTCCGCTTCCCAAGCGTAATGGCGCAGAACAAACTCTCCTCAAAGTGATAAATACCATTGTTTAATCTGTATAAAATGATCCTGTTCCGCATGTCGATGCGTCAACATACCAGCATGATCATAATCGATTAAATACCCTTGTTCTTTGCTAAGTAATGTATATTTCACTTGAGTAAAACCACATTCATCTATCATATCTTGCACATCAGATGGATTACCTAGTACATGATCATTTTTACCAGCGATAAACCATGTTGGAGGCCAAACGGCTTTAACTGCGGCTTTTGCATAGTGAAAATTATCATCATGGTCAACCCAATCACCTTTAACCCAATCAATGGTTTGTAATAAAGACGATCGACTTTCATTATCCATGCCAACACGAAATCGACAAGCATCAAAATATCCCTGTTTTGCAGTACAAAATGGTGCAAAATGGTTCCAGAAAAAATCGACCATCAACCATTTTTTAAACGACTTCACCTTAATAGTGCGTTTAGAGCCAAAAGTTAATAATGATGCGACACTGGATTGTAATTGATGATATCGAGCTAAACTACTGGCCATTAATACCCCGCCCCATGAATGAGCACACCAATGAACTTGGTTCACCAATGGATGACGTTGTAAAATAAATTGCTGTACTAAAGGCAACTGCTCGCGGATCACTTCGCCTTGCCCTAAAGTAAACTCTTTATGAATCTTAGGTTCGCTTAATCCCCTTCCTGCTGTATCCATTACATATACATCAAATCCAGCTTTTGCCAAAAAACAGCCTAAACCACGACCAGATTCACTGTAAAAAACCCTGCCATTAGACATCGCACCATGCAACATCAAAATGGGGATCCCCAGAGGTACTGAAGTTGTAGGTCGAATATGCCGAAGGTGTAATTTACCGTCACGGTATGGAATAAACAGGGAGTGTTGAAGTATGTCGATAGTCAAAATAGGCAGCGATATTAATAGTCAATGACATAAAACTAACATGACTGCCGTGAAATACAATCAGAATAGAGTAATAATACTAAATTCATCTTATTCGGGACGGTAAACCACACAACTTTACAACTGTAGACAAAAAACTAACGCACGTAAGTCGACATGTTGTATTGATGCATCTGCTGCTGCGACCAATTTAGGTTTTGCATGAAATGCCAAGCCTAAGTCTGCAGCCTGGATCATCGGAATATCATTAGCACCATCACCAATCGCTACCCGTTGGCCTGATGCGATAGACCATTTTTTAGCGCACAAATTCACTACGTTAGCTTTAAATTGAGCATCGACGACATCACCTGTCACTTCACCACTAAGCTTACCATCAACAATCACCAGTTCATTGGCAAACGCTGCGTCTAAATTCAGCAATGTCTTTAAATGGCCTACAAATGGTGTAAAGCCACCTGATGCGACGACTAACTTCCATTGATGCAATTTTAATTCTGCTAACATCGACTCAAGGCCTGGCATTAATGGTAATGAGTCACATAATTGTTGAATAATAACCGCATCAGCACCCGCAAGTTTACTAACGCGTTGCCTTAATGATTGTTCAAAATCCAATTCCCCACGCATAGCACTTGCCGTAACGGCAGCCACTTCTTCACCCACACCTGCCATCGTTGCGAGCTCATCAATACATTCAATCTCAATCGCTGTAGAATCCATATCCATGACAAGTAAACCTGGTTGATTGAGGCGTGCTAAGGGTTGTTGAATGAGCACTATTTCAGCGGGAATATTCTGTGGAAATGATGCGATCAATTCATCATTCGCGGTTTGAGCCGACAATTCAAAACCGAGTAAATCATTATTCCTGTCAAGCTTTGCAATATGAACATCGCTTGTTATTGAACATAACCAAGACTCAATCTCAAAAGAACACTCAGCACTAAAGATAACCCGACAACGATATGGCAAATGAGATTGCATATTGTGTAAATAGTCTGACTCTTGATAACGATATAACATACAGTCTAGATGTTGATATTTATCACAATTAGCTGAAAATATGAAGTTTAGTAAAACATTACCATGTTGTTCCTGCATCAATGCTACCTCTTAGTGTGTTACGACTATCTACTGACAAATTTTTCGATTAGTATAGCTTTTTGATGATTCTCTGTAATTGGATTACCACTGAAGGGCTGTCAGCGAAAATGCCCCAAAAAACAACTTCCAATTAAATAGAAAAAACACTGAGGATTAAAGTGATTTTTGTTAAAGGTCTTAAGAAAAGGCAAAAATTCAGCAGAATTGTGCAAATCGTTGTGGCAATCGCACTGATATTCGGTTTAATACATTTGTGGCAGTCGAGCTTACGTAATGGTCAAAAATTACTAAACTCACAAACAAAAGTGATGGCAAGACTGTTAGCGCAACAAGCGGCTAACGGTGCTGCTCCAGCAATGTATTTACAAAATGATGAACAATTACAATGGTTGGCTTCTGCTCTTGCGGCTGACCCTAAAGTCATGTCCGTCAATATCTACAATTCGCAGGGTGTAAGGCTGGCATTTGCCCAAAGTGTGTCATTTGAGCCGTTAGAGGCTGATTCAGAGGCATTAAAAGGTTTATTAAAGCCCTATCCACCATTGATAGAAAATGTCATCCAAGATGACAACAACCTTGGTTATGTTGAAGTTCGCTTAAATCTCGATATATTTTTTGATGAGATAAAAATCTTACACGAGCAAAATATGGAATTGCAGCAAATGATGCTAATCGTTGCTGGTTTTATTGGCCTACTGCTATCACGAGCATTGTCATTTAAGCGCGCTGATTTTGATCGTCGAAAGACTCGGGCCAAACTGCGAAAAAAACCAAAAAGAATTGCACTATCAACAGCAAAAAACCAAATCAAAGCCCAAAAAGAAGACTCGTAATACCAATCCTATTAAATATGTGATCTTTCAGCGGGAGTTCAAAGTGCTGTAGGCAAGGCAGATGATTGAAGCGAATAGTGATCCTCGGTAACAAGCTCCTGCGTTACTCTACCTCCAGTATCT